>CAYTOM010000116.1:0-3044 GCA_964439335.1 uncultured Peptococcaceae bacterium
TTGAGCTCGCGAATTGTCCTTAGCTCCATATATTTAATAGGCTGGGCAATGTCATACAGCTCCTGCAAAAGCGCCTCGTACTCTGCCTCGCTTTGGGCGTGAACCATTGCATACAAATTATAGTCAAATTGTGCATCTTTTTTGCGCTCGTAGCAATGCGTGACCTTGGGGTGAGCCGCCATTTTTTTGCCTATCCGCTCAATATCGGCATATGGCACATCCCAAACCGTCATCACATTAATCGTATAACCGACATTATTATGTCGTAGCGCAATAGAAATGCGTTTTAAGCAGCCTTTTTCCTGCAAAGAATGAATCCCCTCCAGCAATTCCTCCTCGCTCATACCAATCGAAGCTGCTACTTCCTTATAAGGTTCCTTTACCAAGGGCAAATCATTTTGCAAAGCACGCACGATAGCCTGCTCTTTTTCGCTAAGCATCACTTCACCCCCAAATCAAAGGTCACATCGATTTTAAATCGATGACCTGTATAAAACCTGAGCACTCTATTGACCGCCGGATGGGCATCGATAATATCCACTATCTTATCCAAGGTCTCCTGGTCAATGGCAATAACCGTAAACCACATATTATACTTATTTTCTCGCAGATAATTATGCGTGATCCCGGGGAATTTATTAATTAGTTCGGCTACATCATCTATTTTGTCCGGCTCGACCTCAATCGCACACAATGTCGATACATAGCCTAATTTGCGTGAATTAAAGAAACCCGACATCCTGCGAATGATATTTTCGTCTTTTAAAACGCCAATACGCCTAATGACCTCGTCCTCACTCACATCTCCCAATTCCTCCGCCATTGCCAAATACGGACGAGAAGTAATCGGGATACCCCTTTGCAAAATCATCAATATCCGCTTATCGATCTCATCTATTTTGTACATATCTGTCCCCTTATATCAGCGTTTATTCATAATGCAGAGCGGATCCTCTGCCATAAAGTCGCCTTTATGATAATACGCCGCTCTGGCTCTGCAACCGCCGCATTTTTCTTTAAAGCCACATACTCCGCAGCCGTCCTTATAATTTTCGGTGCGTAAGAGCTTAAAGGTCTCATTATCTCGCCAAATCTCATCAAAAGGAGTATCCTTGACATTACCGATTTCCATTTTCATATAAGCACATGGCTGGACATCGCCTTTGGGGCTAATGATGCAATAGCTGATACCTGCTAAGCAGCCTTTGGAAAAGCGCAAATGCTGCCCCATCTGCTCGGCTACCCGCATAAATTGCGGAGCACAGGTAGGCTTGACCTCAATCGGCACCGTTGCAGCCTTTTTCATAATACGCGTCAAAATAGCCTCATATTCCTCACGACCTAAAGCCCGGTCAACTATCTCCTCGCCACGACCGGTCGGTACCAAAAAGAATATATGATGTGCCGATGCCCCGATTTCTACCGCAAAATCCATGATATCCTCGATTTCATCAGCATTCCAATCCATGATAGTCGTATGAATTTGGGTGCGAATTCCGGCATTAATGCAGTTTTTCATGCCCTCGACCGCCAAATCCCACGCATGGTCTAATCTACGCAATTCATCGTGCTTAGCTTTATTCATACTATCCAAGCTGATTCCTGCTCCGGCTAAACCGGCAGCTTTTAATTTTTCCGCAGCCTCTTTGGTGATAAGCGAGCCATTGCTCCCCAATACCGGGCGCAAGCCCTGCTCTTTGGCATAATGAATCAGCTCATAAATATCATCTCTGGTCATCGGCTCGCCACCGGAAAAAATCATAATTTTAAATCCGGCTTTAGCGACCTCGCTAATCAGCTTTTTAGCCTGATTGGTATCTAATTCACCCTGCGCTTTTTCCCCTGATTCACGATAACAATGCGCACAAAACATATTACAATTATTTGTGGTATTCCAAGACATAATCATGACGATACCCTCCACTAATCCTCAATTTTCATCGCACATTCAGCATCAGTTAAATAGCACGCCGGATCAAAGCCCCAGAAATCGCCGCTTACTGCCTCGCCTCTGGCGCGGAAATTGCCATTGCATACATCAAGCCAACTACATTTTTGACAGCGACCTTTTAAAAGTGGCTTGCGATCCTTTAAGCCAGCCATCAAAGGATTAGAGGTATCGCACCAAATTTCCTTAAACGGACGCTCCTTGATATTGCCAAAGGTATGATGCTGGGTAAATTGGTCGCAATGGACATTACCCTGATTATCAATATTGGAAAATGCGATACCGGAGCGATTACCGCCATTGATACGCAATAAATTCAAGATATATTTAGCTCTTTCGGGATCCTTGTCTTTATATTTTAAGTACAAATAAACACCGTCAGCGTGATTATCAACCATTAATACTTCTTTTTTCAACCCGCGCTTGTGGAAATCCTCGACCTTGTCAATGATTAAATCCATGACCTCGCGAGTTTCCTCATGGCTCAAATCGTCTTTCACGATAGCACCGCCACGACCTGAATATACCAAATGATAGAAGCAAATACGGTCGATATTTTCCTCTTCCATCAAATCAAAAATTGCCGGAATATCTTTATAGTTGGTTTTATTAATCGTAAATCGCAAGCCTACACGCTGATTTACCGCCCGACAATTGCGAATACCCTGCATCGCTTTGTCAAAAGCACCCTCTACTCCGCGAAAAGCATCATTGACCTCGCGCAAACCATCTAGGCTAATACCTACATAGCCGATACCGATATCCTTGATTTTTTGGGCTATCTCCGGAGTAATCAAAGTACCATTGGTGGATAAAGTCGGACGCACGCCTACTTTAGCTGCGTGCTCCGCCAAAGTAAAGAAATCCGGACGAATCAACGGCTCGCCACCACTAAATAAAATCGTCGGTACTTTAAATTCCGCACATTCATCGATAAATTTTAACGCTTCCTCAGTGGTTAGCTCGTTTTCATAGAGCTTTGCCTCCGATGAGGAATAGCAATGCTTACATTTTAAATTGCAGGTACGGGTATAATTCCAAGCCACTACCGGTCCTCTGCCTACACTGACACCGTTTTTTTGATTATGTGACTCCT
>CAYTOM010000116.1:3054-4732 GCA_964439335.1 uncultured Peptococcaceae bacterium
CATCACCGGTCAACATTTTTGTCAAACTCAGCATCTTAATTAGCCTCCATTTTTGCTCAAAGTTTTCTGTAATTTATTATAACACAACTTCTTTTTCTGCGATATAACGATTGTTTATTCTATCATTCGTCCAACTGCAAAACTGCCATAAAGGCTTCCTGCGGTATCTCGACACTACCGACCTGCTTCATGCGCTTTTTGCCCTCTTTTTGCTTCTCTAAGAGCTTTTTCTTACGGCTGATATCACCGCCATAGCATTTATCCAGCACGCTTTTGCGCAAAGCCTTGATCGTCTCACGAGCGATGACCTTGTTACCAATAGCCGCTTGAATAGGCACCTCAAACATTTGTCTGGGGATAATACCTCTGAGTTTGGTAACCAACATTCGCCCACGAGAATATGCCCGATCCTTATGCACGATACACGACAAAGCATCGACTAATTCGCCGTTTACCAGCACATCTAATTTGACCAAATCAGCCTCTTTGTAGCCATTCATCTCATAGTCTAATGAAGCATAGCCCTTGGTACGGGTTTTTAAAATATCAAAGAAATCATACACAATTTCGCTTAGCGGCAAATCATATTTCAAGCTAACTCTGTTTTCCGTCATATAGGTCATATCCAAAAATGTGCCGCGTTTATCCTGCGAGACTTCCATTACTGCTCCGATAAACTCAGTCGGTACCATAATAGTCGCCGAAACAAACGGCTCCTCAAAAATTTTGATTTCCTGCACTCCCGGTAATTGCGCCGGATTATCGATATAAACTACTTCATCGTTAGTTTTGGTGATTTTGTAAATTACACTGGGGGCGGTCGTGATTAAATCTAACGAATACTCTCTTTCCAATCTCTCCTGCACGATTTCCATATGCAAAAGCCCCAAAAATCCGCAACGGAAACCAAACCCCAACGCACTGGAAGTCTCCGGCTCGTATAATAACGACGCATCGTTTAAGCGCAATTTGTCCAAAGCGTCCTTTAATTCACCATATTGATTGTTTTCTACCGGGTATAAACCGCAGTACACCATCGGTGTCGCTTTGCGATAGCCCGGCAATGGCTCTGCTGCCGGTCTGTCCGCATCGGTAATCGTATCACCGACCTCGGTATCGGTTACATTTTTGATACTGGCAGCTACATAGCCGACCTCGCCGGGATAAAGTGCTTTGACCTGCTTCATCGATGGAGCGAAAACACCGACCTCTGTCGTGTCAAACACCTTGCCGTTAGCCATCATTTTGATGCGCCCATCACTACGCAAAGTCCCCTCCATGACACGCACATAGGATAGTGCTCCGCGATACGCATCATAGTTCGAGTCAAAAATCAACGCCTGCAATGGTGCCTCGGCATCACCCTGCGGTGCCGGTACCTTTTGCACGATAGCCTCTAAAATTTCTTTAATACCGATACCCTCTTTAGCGGAGCACAAGATAGCCTCGCTCCCGTCTAAGCCGATGACATCTTCAATTTCCTGGCGCACGCGCTCCGGCTCGGCACTGGGCAGGTCAATTTTATTAATAACCGGAATAATCTCCAAATCATTTTCCAGCGCTAAATAGACATTTGCCAAAGTCTGCGCCTCGATACCCTGCGCCGCATCTACAACCAAAATAGCGCCCTCACACGCTGCTAGTGAGCGCGATACCTCGTAGGTAAAATCGACATGTC
>CAYTOM010000117.1:0-3418 GCA_964439335.1 uncultured Peptococcaceae bacterium
ATTGTTGCTTTTAGGGCTATTAATATAAATAAAAAAGCTCCGTTTAAATTTAAACGGAGCTGTGTGGTGTTTATTAAAATACAAATTAAACTTATTTTTGTGAGAGGTATTCGTCGATAGATTTAGCACCTAATTTTCCGGCACCCATAGCTTTGATGACGGTAGCAGCACCGGTTACGGCATCGCCACCGGCATAGACGCCTTGGCGAGTGGTTAATCCGTCTTCGTTTACGATGAGACAGCCTTTGGCATTGGTATCTAATCCGGCGGTGGTTGATTTGATCAAGGGGTTAGGCGTCGTGCCTAATGCCATAATAACCATATCGACTGCCAGCTCAAATTCGGAGCCTGCTTTAGCGATAGGACGACGGCGACCGCTTTGGTCGGGCTCGCCTAATTCCATTTCCACACAGCGCAGGGCAGTGGTGGTGTTGCTTTCATCACCTAAAACGGCGACGGGATTGGTGAGATAGCGGAAGATAATGCCCTCCTCAATAGCGTGCTCTACCTCTTCACGGCGTGCCGGCAATTCTTCGGCGGAGCGACGGTAAATGATAGAAACCTCTTCAGCACCTAAACGCTTAGCACAGCGAGCGGCATCCATAGCGACATTACCACCACCGACTACGGCAATGCGACGCGCCTTTTGCACCGGAGTATCCGAGAAATCCAAGTAGGCTTTCATCAAATTAATGCGGGTCAAAAATTCATTTGCCGAAAGGACACCTTTTAGATTTTCCCCGGGGATATGCATAAACATCGGCAATCCTGCTCCGGAGCCGATAAAGATAGCCTCAAAGCCATCATCAAACAATTCGTCGATAGTGAGCGAGCGACCGATGACGACATTGGTATGAATAGTAACGCCAAGAGCCTTTAAATTGTCAATTTCTTTTTGCACGATAGCTTTTGGCAGACGAAATTCGGGTATACCGTAGACCAAGACACCGCCCGGAGTGTGTAGGGCTTCGAAAATAGTGACCTCGTAGCCTGCTTTGGCTAAATCTCCGGCGCAGGTAAGTCCGGCAGGACCGGAGCCGACGATGGCGACTTTGTGACCATTCGAGGTAGGCTTGGACGGAGTCAAATTTTCTTGGGCAGCGTGCCAATCAGCGACAAAACGCTCCAATCTGCCGATAGCGACAGGCTCACCGCGGAAACCGCGGGTGCAGGCACTTTCACACTGGCTTTCTTGGGGGCAGACACGACCACAAACCGCCGGCAAGGAGCTATCGATGCTGATAGTTTGGTAGGCTCCCTCAAAATCTTGTTCCTTAATTTTGGTGATAAAGCCTTTGATATTGACTCCTACAGGGCATTTGTTGATGCAGGGAGCATTGGCACAGCCTAAGCAACGCTCAGCTTCGCTTAAAGCAGTCGCTACATCATAGCCTAATGCTACCTCTTCAAAGTTTTTATTGCGGATATTGGGATCTTGATGTGGCATAGGATTTTTAATTGGGGACATATTAGGCATATTACTGCACCTCCTTGGCAAATAAATTGCAGGCTTCTTCGTAAGCATGACGCTCGTAGTCTTTGTAGGTACTATTGCGACTTATCATTTCATCGAAATCGACCAGATGCCCATCGAAATCAGGACCATCGACACAGGCAAATTTGGTTTCTCCGCCGACAGTTAAGCGGCAGCCACCACACATACCGGTGCCGTCAATCATAATTGGATTCATGCTGACGATAGTTTTGACACCGTATTCTTTGGTCAATTTACAGACAAATTTCATCATGATAGGCGGTCCGATGGTGATGACCTCGTCAAAAATTTCGCCTTGGTCGAGGAGCTCTTTTAAGGCTTCGGTCGTCATGCCTTTTTTACCATAGGAGCCATCATCGGTCATGATGTATAAATGAGAGCAAGCACTTTTAAATTCGTCCTCGAGGATAACCAGGTCTTTGTTGCGAAAGCCGACGATTAAATGGACTTCGGCGCCGAGATTATGAAGCTTTTTCGCGATAGGATAAGCGATAGCACAGCCGACACCACCACCGACGACCGCTACCTTTTTTAAACCCTCGGGCTCGGTAGGGTTGCCCAATGGTCCTACAAAATCTTCTAAATAGCCACCCTCGGGGATAGCGTTTAACTTTTTGGTGGTCGCACCTACGACTTGGAAAATAACGGTGACACTACCCTTTTCGCGATCAAAATCGCAAATAGTTAACGGGATACGCTCGCCCTCGGGGCAAGCACGCAAAATGACAAATTGTCCGGGCTCCGCTTTGCGTGCGACAAAGGGGGCTTCGACTTCGATTAAGGTTTCCGTCGGGTTTAATTCCCGACGAGTTAGAATTTTATACATAAAAAAACCTCCTTATAAAAAATGGTAGAAATATGTCTAATTCAGCCTATACAAATCAAAAAATTCCTATTTTTAGTATAGGCTATGAAATAGGCGATGTCAAATTAGAAAAACCTTAGAAAGAAAAATAAGAATGATATGCTATAAAGGTGGATTATATAATTAATAGCCGATTAATGTGTGGGATGTGTTAGCAAAAGGTTTGAAAATGATTAAATTAATTGAAAAAATCCTTTTCAAATAAATCCTCAATAGAGACATTGAGAATTTTGGCAATACCATATAGCTCGATATCGGTGACGGTGCGTTGCTTGTCTTCGATGCGGGAAATAGAGCCGCGGCAGACATAGATTGCCAAAGTCTCCAGCTTGTCGGATAATGCTTGCTGGCTGAGACCGCGTTCGGTGCGTAATTTACGGATATTGCTACCGACCATATTCATAGCAGTGCCGTCAATAATTCTGGACATAGTTATCGCTCCTTTTTGTCTTGACATAGGACAATAGTTAGAGTAAACTATATATTAAATAATATTGTCCTGTCATAGGACAAAAGAGAAATAAAGCCTGTTTCAGCATGGACAAAAGCTAGCGGTCAATTGGTATGATAAAGGGGAATGAGCAGATGAAGCGGATAGTGGCTATAGTTGTGGTATTATTAGTGCTGGTATCACCGATAGGCTGTGTGCAGCAGGATAGTATAGTGTTAAGTTCGGAGGAAGCTCTTGGGGTGGTAGTAGTAAAGGGAATGCTGGATTTTTTGCCCCAAGATTTTTGGGAATTTGAGAAAGTCAGTATTAGCGAGATAGCGGTAGCGCAGAGTACACAGCTTCAGTGTAGCTATTATTTCAAGGTAACTTTAGCCGCAATGACGGCTGCGGATAATATGGATGATTGTATATATTTTAGTGTGTCCGGATTTGATCCGTTATATATCAAATTAGATCCGATAGATGATGTGGCTCAGGATAAAAAGCGTAATCAGCTGCAATTTGAGAGCATCGAGGAGCATAGGAGTATTGCCCTGGAGGTAGTGATGGAGAGTTTATCGATGGATACAGAGAAACTGTTAGAGTGTTTAGCGGTGGAAAAAGTCGA
>CAYTOM010000117.1:3439-4718 GCA_964439335.1 uncultured Peptococcaceae bacterium
CTAGGAAGTATTTTCTACATCTTTAGAAAAAGTCGCTTAAAACGCTATATTTTTACGAAAAAATAGCATATTAATAGCATATTACAAGGAAAAACGCACTCTGATATGCGACAGATTACCATTTGTTATTAATAGATAGGCGAAAAAGGCTTGCTCATTTTGCTAAATAAGTATATTATAAAGCTATATTACCGGTGGGCGCGGTACTAGCCGACCGAAAATGCTTATTTTTACAGAAAGGGATGTAGGAACATGAAAAAATTCAAAAAAGCGATAGCTTTAGGATTAACCGCTGTGATGTGTTTGTCATTGGCAGCTTGCGGTCAAAAAGAAGAAGAGGTCACCATGAATGTCGCCGGTTTAAAAGGCCCGACTACGATGGGCATGGTTAAATTAATCGATGAGGCGAATAATGGTGAGGCAACCAATGATTATAATTTCACCATGGCAGGTACTGCTGATGAGATTACTCCGAAATTAGTGCAGGGCGAATTGGATATAGCTGCGGTACCGTGCAATTTGGCGTCGGTATTGTACAACAAGACCGAGGGCGGGATCAAAGTTTTGGCTGTCAATACTTTGGGCGTGCTTTATTTGGTTGAAAAGGGTGACGATGTCGCTACTATTGAGGATTTGCGCGGTAAAACTATTTATATGACCGGCAAAGGCTCTGTACCGGAGTACACTGTACGCCATATTTTAGAGGCTAATGGCTTGGTTGTTGATACTGATGTTAATATTGAGTGGAAAAATGAGGCTAATGAAATCGTAGCATTGATGCAGTCCGGCGATGAGGAAATCGTAGCTGTTTTGCCACAGCCTTTTGCTACTGTAGCACAAAGCCAGGTCGAGGGCTTGCACACTGTAATGGATTTGAATGATGCTTGGGCTGCTATCGAGGGTGATAGTCAAATCGTGACCGGTGTCATCGTGGCTCGCAGTGAATTTGTCGAGCAGTATCCGCAGCATGTAGCCGGTTTCTTGGCAGAATATGCAGAGTCGATCGAGTATGTCAATGCTAATCCGACCGAAGCTGCTACTTTGATTGAAAATGTCGGCATTGTGAAAGCTGCTGTAGCTGAAAAAGCATTGCCTTACTGCAATATCACTTACTTAGATGGTGCTGATATGCAAGCGGCAGTGAGCGGATATTTGAATATTTTGTACGAGCAAAATCCGAAAGCTGTCGGCGGTGCTTTACCTGCTGAGGACTTTTACTACATTGCTAAATAAGTAAATTAAAAAAGAACGGATTTATATCCGTTCTTTTTTGTGTCAA
>CAYTOM010000118.1:0-4718 GCA_964439335.1 uncultured Peptococcaceae bacterium
TACCGATTTTCGGTAGGCGGTCTTGCTTGTTATATTCAAGAATTAATCATCGTGAAGCGAGATTTAAGCAAGTAATCCTCTGTTTTCACAAGATACAATTTAATATAATTTATCTTATCAACCGGCGATTGATGCACTAAAAATAAATAATTAGCAAAATAACGCTTGTGAAAAGTGGGGATATCTGCTATAATGAAATGCAGTATTTATCAGAAAATCAAAGGAGCATAGATATATATGAAATTAGGTATCGTTGGACTTCCGAATGTTGGCAAGAGCACACTTTTTAATTCGTTGACTAAAGCAGGTGCAGAATCTGCTAATTATCCGTTTTGCACGATTGACCCGAATGTGGGTGTCGTAGCAGTGCCGGATAAACGCTTGGATGTCTTGGGCAAGATGTATAATTCGCAAAAAGTCGTGCCGGCGGTGATTGAGTTTGTGGATATTGCCGGATTAGTGCGTGGGGCATCGAAAGGCGAGGGATTGGGCAATCAGTTTTTGTCCCATATTCGTGAGGTCGATGCGATCGTGCATGTGGTGCGGTGCTTTGAAGATGAAAATGTCGTTCATGTCGAGGGCTCGGTTGATCCTTTGCGTGATATCGAGACGATTAATCTCGAGTTAATTTTAGCTGATATGGATGTCTTGGATCGCCGTTTGCAGAAAACAAAGAAATCCGGCAAAAGTGGCGATAAAGCACTGATTGCTGAGGCGGCTTTTTTAGAAAAATTGATGGCTCATTTGGAAAGTGGCGAATGTGCGCGGAGCTTTAGTATTGAGCGCGAAGATGAAAAAGAAATTTTTGATTCGATCAATCTTTTGACGGCTAAACCGGTGCTGTATGCGGCTAATGTCAGCGAAGCTGATGCGGCTACGGGTAATGCTTATGTCGAAAAGGTGAAAGAGTTTGCGGCTAATGAAGGCTCAGAGGTCTTTACGGTTTGTGCGCAGATCGAGCAGGAGATCGCTGAATTAGATGACGATGAAAAGCAGATGTTTTTAGAGGAATTGGGTATCGGCGAAAGTGGCTTGGATAAATTGATTGCAGCTAGCTACAAGCTCTTGGGCTTAATCAGCTATTTGACTGCCGGAGAAAAGGAAACCAAGGCGTGGACGATTACTCAGGGGACCAAGGCTCCGCAGGCTGCCGGCAAAATTCATTCGGATTTTGAGAGAGGCTTTATCAGAGCAGAGATCGTGTCGTATGATGATTTGATGATGTGTGGTACTTATAATGCTGCCAAAGAAAAGGGCTTGGTTCGTTTAGAGGGCAAGGAATATGTCATGAAAGACGGAGATATTGTAGTATTCCGCTTTAATGTGTGATGAGGTTAATATTTTTAGCTGATAAGCTAAGTGAAATTACCGCGATTAAGTCGAAATAAGACGAATAAAAAATCCATAAAATAGTAGGAAATTCCTAAAAGTGGTAGAAATATTTAAGTGTTACTATTATTTCATCACTTTTAAGGAGGACAAAAAATTATGGAAGTTTTAAAGGTTTCAGCAAAATCCAACCCAAATTCGGTGGCAGGAGCTTTGGCTGGGGTGATTCGTGAGCGTGGCTGTGCAGAGATGCAGGCTATCGGAGCCGGAGCGTTGAATCAAGCAGTAAAGGCTGTAGCTATTGCGCGAGGTTTTGTAGCGCCCAGTGGGATCGATCTCATTTGTATACCGGCTTTTACCGATATTACTATCGAGAGTGAGGAGCGGACGGCAATTAAATTAATCGTGGAGCCTAGATGATTTGAGCCATGGTCTTTGGACCATGGCTTTTTTATAGGAGGGAGACAGGTGTTTATTTTTGATGCGCATTGTGATAGTTTGTCGTGGGAGATAGAGAAAAATATTTCTTTGAGCGATAGCGTAGAGGGCAGGCAGTGGGATTTTCAAGCTGTCCAAGGCTTAAATTGGATAGAGGTTATGGCGGCGTTTATCGATAAAAAGAATAGAGATGAAATTAACTTTGCGGACTTTTTAAATTTATATGCGAGATTACAAAGTGAATTAGCAAAAAATCCGCATATTAAATTAATCACTTCGGCTGATGATTTTAAAGAGGTTGATGGTTTAGGGGTGATTTTTTCTTTGGAGGGAGCCGAGGCTCTAGAGGGCAAGGTAGAAAATATTCGGCGTATTTATGAGAAAAATGTGAGTATTTTGGGGTTAGCCTGGAATAATGATAATGCTTTTGCCGGTGGGGCTTTGGGGAGCAATTTGCCCTTGAGCAATTTGGGCAGGGAAGCAGTCAAAATGATTAATCAAATGCCTATGGTGCTAGATGGAGCGCATTTGTCTGAAAAATCCTTAGCCGAGGTGCTAAAACTAAGCGCAAAGCCAATCATCGTGTCCCATGCGAATAGCTATGCACTGTGTGCTAATCCGCGTAATTTGCGCGATGATTATTTGCGCGAGATAGCGGCTTTAGGCGGTGTGGTAGGTGTGACCTTTGTCAGAGAATTTTTGACTATGGAGGTTACTACGGCGAATATCGTCAATGTAGCAGAGCATATTTATCACATGGTCGAGGTGATGGGTATCGAGCATGTAGGGATAGGCTCGGATTTTGATGGGGTCGATGCTCCGGTAGAGGGTTTGGAAAAAGCTATTCATGTGCTGCGAATCGGTAGCTATTTGCGGGCATTAGGCTTTAATAATGAGGATATTGCGATGATTATGGGCGAAAATTTTCGTCGTGTTATTAGTGCGCTTATTTAATGGGGGTATAATAAATCGTTTCGGTGGCTATCGGCAGGATATCTGTAGGTGCTGCATTAGCTAAATCATCGGCTGTGACAGGAGAAAGAGAGCTTTTAGACATTATATTTTCGCTATCAGTAGGATTGGTGGTCGGCGTGGGCTCATGGACGGAGTGATTAATCGGTGCGTGGTTGGTTTGTGCGCGGTGAGGTTTGGGCGGATAGCCGGGGGCGGTGTGTGATTTAGGTACGAGATGTGCAAAATTAATTGTCGGGCGTGGCAGGGTAAAGTTATGGCGCTTGTGGGGAAACGGTTGTGGTGCGGTAGGAGGGTGTTTAAAGATATTTTTTAGTTTGCTTGCAAAGCTATTTTCGCCGATAAAGGGAGCAAAAGAGGCTTGGGGTTTAGCGACGCGCTTGATGATGGTTTTGACCGGCTTAGAATTGATGAGGCTGATAAACTGGAGAGTGCTGGGGGTAATCAAGCCCTGCGACCGATCTAAAAAGATATAGTCGTCCTCGACGGTGGGTATAGCCGGAGCTTTTTGGCGCAATTCTTCCCAGAAAAAGCGTTTTTCTTTGGTGCGTTTTAGGTTATCCTCTAGGGTGAATAAATAATCTTGGTGATTATCCGGTATTTTGGCAGGGTTTTGCTTGGCAAAGTTTAAAAAGCTCCGGAGGAGGTTTTCGGCAGTGGAATAATCCCATATCGAGCAGAGTGGGGCTTGGCAGGATGGCTCTGCCGGGGTAAGGGGCATGGCTTTTCGGGGATCGTGGTGAAAGTACAGTGGAGGAGCGGAGCGATAGGTATAGTTATCATTTGCTTTTTCTAAGCGGATAATTTTAGCGCGAGAGGTAGGGTCGGGATTAATTAAATAGAGTGCATTGGTGTCCTCGTCGCACATATTGTACTCAATGGCGTTGAGCCACAAAGCAAAGCGCGAGGCAAAATGGGAAAAGGGCTGATTGTGAGTTAAATATAAATCAGCCGTCAGACTAAGCGGTAGAGAGGATAGAAAATCCAGTTCTTCGGTGGTGTAGTTAGTGGTTTGGTATTCTTGGATAGCTTGGCGCAGTGCCGGATGATATGCCTCTGCCGGGAGGTATTCACTGCTTAAAAGCTCAAGCAGGCATTCTTTTTGCGCGTGAGTTAAATTCATTTTGATGCACCTCTTTTATAAAAATTACCTTGCTATTAGATATGTGCATAGCTTTATTTTGGTGCAGAAAATATTGGCAGGAAAAAAATACGAAATCAGGGCAGGATATTTTTTATAAAGGAGCGAAACAACTAGAGTAAGTGATATAGTTTGGATTTTAGAAAGGCGGTAACAATGAAGAAAAAAATCAGTGCAATTTTAGTGATGGTGTGTTTTTTGCTACAGATAAATACAGTTGCTTGGGCAGATATACCTCAAAGTGTGGTCAATCAGACGATTACGAGCGGAGCTACGCAGGCTACTTTTAATTGGAATACAAGTAGTGGTAATGTAAAAATTTCCGTAGTGACGGTGGATTTGACTAATCCGTATGCGTATTTGACGGTTATCCCCGGTGCAGGGCATTGGACAGAGCGTAGTACAGTCAGCGAGATGACTAAACGCACTAATCCGATAGCTTTGACTAATGGTGATTTTTTTAATATGCAAGCCGAGGGTGCTCCGATTGGGGCTACGGTGATTGAGGGCGAGCTGGCTTCCTCGCCGTCGTATTTGAATGGAGTTTATGCGCTTGGGATTACCAAGGAGCGCAAAGCCTATATTGAGCAGTTTGAATTTTCCGGGCAGGTAGCTACGGCGTATGGTGATGTGTATCCGCTGGCAGGAGTAAACAAGACTGTTTATTGGCAGGAGGATGATAATTCGCATAGCCATTTAGACAAACTGCATTTGTATACGGATTTGTGGGGCGGTGCGAGCCGCGGCAATGATAGCTATGTAGGGACTCCGGTCGAAATTATGGTACAAAATAACAAGGTAGTCAGCGTGAGCCATGCAGGAGCGTATCCGATGGCAG
>CAYTOM010000119.1:0-4712 GCA_964439335.1 uncultured Peptococcaceae bacterium
ATTATCACAATACCCTACAGCGCAATAAACCTCTTTCCCTAAATCCACATGACTAAAAATATACTCAACCATTTTTTCAATGGCTTTATTTTAACGATTGCCGCGAACCTTGTCAAAAGCATGAATTTCGCCATCATGCAAACGCAACACCGGCTTGATATTTAATAACGAACCGACCAGATAGCCTGCTTTGCCGATACGACCGCCTTTTTGCAAATTATCCAGCGACTTCAACAAGAAAAATAAATCAGAATTTGCCACAGCTTCATTAGCTATACGGACAACCTCGGCAAAATCCGCTCCATTAGCTGCCGCTTTAGCCGTCTGCAACACTATCAATCCCAGCCCCATAGTCGCTGTCCTGCTATCAATGACACAAATCTCTGCATCTTTGACCATTTGTGCGGTCATCTGGGCACCCTTTACTGTACCGCTCAAATCACTCGACAAATGAATCGAAACGATACTTTCCGCACCCTCCGCGATAAGCTCATTATATGCCGCCAAAAATTCTGCCGGTGTCGGCTGAGAAGTAGTCGGCAGCTCGCTACAGCTGACCAGCTTTTTGTAATATTCATCATTACTAATATCGACCTTATCATAGTACACCTTGCCATCAATAATTAAGCTCAGCGGAATAACTTTGATATGGTACTTTTCTATGATTTCTTCCGGCAAATCCGCCGTACTATCAGTGACAATCCGAACTTTCTCCATCTTTTCTCCTTTAATCTTTTAACCTACTCCACAGAAAGCAAATAATAATACACCGCCTGCCCACCATGGTGCAGCTCAAACTCTACATCAGGATACTTTTCACTCAAATTATCCAACAATGCTTCAGCATCATCGGTAGTGACATCTTCACCCGAGTAAAGTGTAACCAGCTCATATTCCGCAAGGTCAATACTTTCCAAAGCCTGCTCCACTAATTTAGCCATATCATCATCGACAGCCTTGATTTTACCATCGACAATACCCAACAGCTGACCTTCCTTGATTTCCTTATCTTCGATAGAAGTATCACGCACAGCATGAGTGACCTCAATAGAGCGCACATTAGCCAAACTCTGCGTCATATTTTCAGTGTTTTCCTCACCGCTTGCCTCGACATTATACGACATCATCGCGGTAATTCCCTGGGGGATACTACGACTCGGTACGACAAAAACCTGCGCATTTTCTGCAATTTTTGCCGCCTGCTCTGCTGTCAGAATAATATTTTTATTATTCGGCAATAAAATTACTTCCTTGGCATGTACCTTTTCAATAGCTGCCAAAAAATCCTCGGTGCTGGGGTTCATTGTCTGCCCACCGGTCACGACAAAATCCGCACCTAAACCTTGGAATATCTCATTTAAGCCCTCTCCGGCACTTACAGCCACTACTGCCAAATTCTTCAACGGCTGGCTTGCCTGCAAGCGCAGATTTTGCTCCTTCATATTTTCAATTTTTACTTCATGCAAATCGCCAAAAGCTACGCAATATTTGATGACATTCCATGGTTCATTGGTATGCACATGAATTTTGGTCATACTGCCTGCCCCTACTACCAGCAAGCTATCGCCTAAATTAGCTAAATATTCTCTAATAGGCTCTACCTCTGCCGCTTTGCCATCATAGCCTTTGATAAATAATTCGGTGCAATATTGGAAAGTAATATCCCCCGGCTCGCTAAAGACATGATTGTCCTCAAATACCGCCTCCGGCTCGATTTTTTCAGTCAACTCTATCTGCACACTTTCGCCGCTTAAAGCCTCAAGCATACCCTCAACAATAACCAATAAGCCCTTGGCTCCGGCATCGACTACTCCTGCCTGCTTTAACACCGGCAATATTTCCGGGGTGCGCGCCAAGCTACGATAGCCCTCTTTTAAATAAAGTTTGAAAGCCTCCTCGACGCTCATATCAGCGGTGACATTTTGCTTTAAAAATTCTCCGGCTTCTCTGGCTACTGTCAAAATAGTGCCTTCCATCGGTTTGACGACCGCTTTATAAGCCGCACCTACACCGCCTGCAAAGCCATCTGCCAAATCAAGCGCGGTAATTTCCGTCTTTTCGCTCAATGCTCCGGCAAATCCGCCCAATATTTGCGACAAAATTACCCCGGAATTACCTCTCGCTCCCATCAATGCCCCATATGCCATCTGGGAAGCGACCTCGCCTACACTGCCCTCACCATCTAAACGGCTGACAAATTTTGCTGCCGAATTCATCGTCAGCGACATATTTGTCCCGGTATCACCATCAGGCACCGGAAAGACATTTAAGCTGTCTACCCCGGCTTTTTCGGCACTGAGCTTTGCCGCCGCATTTAAAATCATATTAGCAAACATTGTCCTATCTATACAATTTACTGTTTCCATCGGAATCTTCTTCCTCCTAACTTGTGAGTCAAATAATTAATTTGACCTACAGTTTGCTGAAGTCTTGCCCTTAAAGGTATATGTGTATAGCATACCTTATATTGAGCAAAATTGCAAACAAATTTTTGTAAAAAAATATAATAGCAGCAAAAATCCTCTCTGCCATAGCAAAATATCAATAATCCTCGTTGATATAATTATTTTCTTTTGACCAAATTGCGCTTAATATACGGTAAGCATCGTCATCATACGCCTGAATTTTTCCTAGCATACGCAAATCGTCTACACTCACCGCACCTACTACCAACGCGCTTAAATCGCCAATATCCAATGCCACATCCCATTTTTCTGTACTTAGCACAGTTACTTTAGCTCGTTTTTGGCAAATTTCCAAAGAAAATATGTTATTATTATTCTCCATCAATTCGTCATTTACCTTTATTTTCAGTGAAATATTATCCATTTGATAAGCTAAAGCTTCCAAAAAGTTCTTCACATCGGCGATACGCACCATCATATACGGCTCAATAAAAGCCGCATTTTTATTTTCCAACCACTGATAAGTCAAATCATCAGCCGCCAAGCACATTTCTAATTTGCTAAATTGCGAACGATGACGATACAAATATTGCAATAATGCCGCCTCAGCGCGGTAATCACTATAGGCTATCTCGCTTACCACGATTTTTTCGTCAGTGAAATAATAGCACACATAGCCTACAGGCTCAGCATTATCCCACAAAAGCGCACAATATCCCCCGCTTAATTTTAAATCTGCCGCTAACACCTGCCAGTGCTTTTCATCACGCACCGCATAGCCATGATGAGACGCGCAAAAGCTCTGATACACTTGATTTAGCTCGGCGATACTTGCCATAGCATCTACTAATTCTATCCTGCCATAATCCGCCCCGACCGCGCGCAAATCAGCGGTATCAATCCGATAGCGCAGTCTTTCATAGCCATAGCGCCAGCCATATTTCGCATAAAATCCACCGGAAAAAGGCATCAAAATAGTCAAATATCGCCCCTTAGCGATACTCTCCGTCAAAAGTGCCTTTAATAGCCCCCCGGCAGCACCGATACCACGCGCCTCCGGTGCCGTTTCTACCCCGACGATATACGATACTGCCACCTGATTAGCTCGCAAATTAAGCACATAAGGATTGAGCTGAGCCGCCGCAATCAAATGCCCATCTTGATACGCCGCCAAAGTGTTTTCCGCTTTAAAGCAACTTTTAAAATAAAGCTCGATAAATTCACTGCTGTCTTTAAAGCAATATTGCCACAAAAACCGCACTCTATCCACATCACTATCTGCAATTTTATGATACTCGATCGCCTGTTGCTCGCTCATCAGCGCAAAACTCCTTTATATTTACTCCACAATTCTGCCGGCATATAGGACAGCTTAGCCTTTCTCAGTCCCTCATCACCGGTATCCTCTTCGCGATTGACCCACATTGCTTCCGCAAATTCGTGCTGTAAAAACATCTGATTAATCGCCGGATATAACCCTCTGATCTCATGGTCAGCCTTTTCAATATGAATAACTGCCGTATCATGATTGAGCATCTCGCCCAAAGTAAAGGCTTTGACCTTGCCATCAATTCTAATCAAAGCACCTTTCACATCTAAATCATCATATACCTTGAAAATTTCGTGAATAGCCTCGCGCTCACAAACCAGCATTTCATCCAAGGTATGCTCGCTACTGCTACACGCCTTGCCGGCGCACCACAGCTCCAGATAATCTGCCGCCTCCATTAAATTGCGCTGATCCAGTGGCTCATAAGTATAGTTTTCATTTTGCAAAAAATAATTCAAATGATTTCGCTTGCTATGTAGTTTTCTACCGGCTAATGTCCGCATACTCTCCGCCGCATAAATATAATCAAAATTTTCTCTTTCCGCGGTAAAAGTAAAACGCTCCGGAAAAAGTTCCTCTAGCTTATTTTTATCGTCCTCGCCTACGGCTTTAAGCTCAAAATCCATGCCCAAATCCTGCGCAGTCGCTATCATTTCCTCAATTACCGCCTGCAAGCCCTCGCCTGCTCCATACGGTGGCAGATACCACCATTTATCCTCCATACCGGAGCGCATAATCAACCAATCCTGAAAAATAGCATACTTGACATGATAGCTTTTACGCCACATATAAAAATTCGTAAATGAGCTTTCCGAGTTTTGGCGGTCGCTCATGCGTAAATATTTATTAATGATCTCCTTATCCTCTAATTCTAAAGTTTTAAACTCCAACATATAAATCTCCCTTTATATCTTTATGGCTTTTTACCATATTATACTCTAAAGTTCACTTTTTGGCAATTATTGATACTAAAAATA
>CAYTOM010000120.1:0-4706 GCA_964439335.1 uncultured Peptococcaceae bacterium
CGAGGAAAAAACAGTCCTCGCGCAAGCTACGAAAAATCAGTAATGCTTGATAAGACGCTAATTAGAATTTAAGGAAAGCTAAGGAGAATAATCATGGAGATAGCTATCATTGGTGGAGGTGCCAGCGGTATGGCAGCGGCTTTAAATGCTTGCAATCATGCCAATGTCACTATTTATGAGCGTCAACCGCGTTTAGGACGCAAACTTTTAGCTACCGGTAACGGTCGCTGTAATTTAACTAATCAAGATGCCGGCATAAAAAATTATTACGGGCAGGATACATATTTTATCAAGGAGGTATTTGCTCATTTTCCGCCGGAAAAAATTACGGATATGTTTGCCTATTTAGGAGTGGAAACTATTTTGGAGGATCATGGGCGGATTTTTCCTCGTGCCGAGCAAGCAGCAGTAGTTTTAGACAATCTGCGTCTTTTTCTTTTGGCGCGCAATGTCAAAGAGGTCTGCGAGTGTGAAATTACGCAAATAATCCCACAAAAGCAGGGATTTATCCTTTATAATAACAAAAAGGAGCATTTTTATGCAGATAAAGTAATTATCGCCGCTGGCAGTATGGCTGCGCCCCATTTAGGCGGTACGGATAAAGGCTATCAATTATTGCAGAGCTTGGGGCATACACTTTTGCCGGTAAGCGAAGCAATAGTACAGCTCAAATGCAATTCGTCGGTTTTAAAGGCGCTAAGTGGGCAAAAATTTGTCGGCACAGCGACGCTTTTAATAAATGACAAAGCTAAACGCCAAGAAAGCGGCGAAATATTGTTTACTGATTATGGTTTAAGCGGTTTGCCTATCTTGCAGCTATCAACGATGGCTGTCGAGGAGTTAAATCGTGGGCAAAAGGTGGCTATATCACTAGATTTAGCACACGAATATTTTTCCAAAGAATTTTTGGATTATCTCTATCGGCGCAGAATAGCTCGTGGGCAGATACCGCTAGAGGATTTCTTTACCGGTTTTTGCGCAAAACGCATCGGGCAGCAGCTATTAAAATCTACTTTGGATACACCGTTAAGCAGATTGGCAATTACGCTTAATGACAAAGAGCTGGAAAAAATCGCGCATCAGGCGAAAAATTGGGTCTTTCCGGTCACAGGCTCCATGGGCATGAAAAATGCTCAGGCAGCTTTAGGCGGTATATCGCTTAAAGATTTTTCAGCTGAAACATTAGAATCAAAAATTGTCCCCGGGCTATATGCTTGCGGTGAAGTTTTAGATATCACCGGTGATTGCGGTGGATTTAATTTGCAATGGGCATGGGCAAGCGGTCTTTTGGCAGGAATGAATGCCGTCTGCTCATAAACGCTTTATTATATTTTCAGATATTTAGATAACTTACTTTTTAGGAGGTTTATCAATGTCACGCACAGCGAAAAATGCGAAAAAAAGCAAGAAAAATGCTTTGAGTTATATTTTAGTGCTGCTTTTTTCGACCTTATTCATTATCCTGGGGAGCTTTATCACCGATAATCATTTAAGCTATACCGATGATGAGCTGGCGCCTATTCGTACCAAGGTCGTATCGATAGTAAGCGATAATACTTACTCTTACTATAATGATTTAGGCGATGAAATAAATAATTGGCAGGTCGTCTTTGAGGCATTTGTTTAAAGCGGAGAGCATAAAGGCGAGATAGTCCAAGCTGTCCAGACTTTTGACGAATATATGACGATTATCCCGAAAACAGTCGAAGCAGGTGATAAGGTCATCATCTACGAAGCCGGTGGCTATGACTATGGTATAGACTATCTATTTACCGAATATATCCGCAGTGATGCAATTTTAGTTTTAACGATTGTTTTTTGCTTAGCGTTGGTTTTATTCGGCAAAATGCAAGGGTTAAATACTTTAATTTCTTTAGCCTTTACCTGCTTGGCAATTTTTCAGGTGTTTATTCCGGCAGTATTATCCGGGTATAATGTCTACCTATGGTCTATAATCATCTGTATTTACACGACGATTATGACGATATTTTTAGTGAGTGGTGTCGGGCGCAAATCATGGGTGGCTATTTTAGGCTGCTTGGGAGGTATCTTTTGTGCAGGTGCCTTGATGCTAATTATGCATAGTATTATTCATCTGACAGGTACGACCTGTGAAGATGCTCTCTATTTAAAAACCTCGCTCCCGGGAGTCAAGCTGGATTTGGTAGCGATTTGCTTTGCCGGAATTATCATCGGAGCGATGGGCGCGGTAATGGATGTCTCGATGTCGATAGCGTCGTCTTTGTGGGAATTAAAAGTACAGACACCTAATTTGAGCTTTCGCCAGATGCTATCATCAGGTGTGACTATTTCGCGCGATATCATGGGCACAATGGCGAATACTTTGATTTTAGCGTATATCGGTAGTTGCTTGCCCTCGGCGTTACTTTTGTTTTCGTATTATAGCAGTATACCGTTTGAATTGTTTAATATGGAAATGATTGTTTCGCAAATATTGCAGGCGTTGGTAGGCTCGATGGGTATTTTGCTTACTTTGCCTCTAAGTACAATTTTAGGTGCGTGGCTTTATCGTAATGTAAAAGCCGAGACAGATTATCCTGCTATAGATAAAGAACCCTCTTTAAGAGAATATTTAGCAGCGTTGGAAGAGGAGGAATTTTAAATGGGCAATATGATAGTTGATATAGCGGTCATTGCGATTTTTTTAATTCTGATCTTTTTAGGCTGGCAAAAAGGCTTTGTCAGTAGTTTGATTGGTTTTTTTGGCAATATTGCCGCGCTTTTGCTGGCGTGGTTTTTGAAAGGGAATGTAGCGGCATTAATCGACAGCAAATTTATGATTACCGCTAAATGGGGTAATAGCTTGAGCAGTATTATTCCTATGCCTGCTGATTTAGCCAATAAAATGGCGAGCTTTGATGCTTTAGGCTCATTTTATACTTGGTTAGAATCCACCCCATTACCGGAAAGTGTCCGTAGTCAGCTGATAGGCAGTATGCAGGAGAGTATCAATTCTATCGCGCAGGCACAATTTGCGACGATGCTGGATACATTTGCTCAAGTAGTCGCTAATTTTTTGTTGATTGGGCTGACATTTTTAGGGCTATGGTTATTTTTAAGCATATTGATTAATGTCGTGAGCAAATTTTTAGTGACCTTTGTCCATCATACCCCTATTATCGGTACTATCGACCGTATCGGAGGGGCGGCTATCAATATCGCCTTGGGAGTAATAGTTTTGGCAGTCTTATATGGGGCATTAGAGGTCGGAGTCGAAGCGGTGTCATTAGGTGACAGTAGTTGGTTTCAGGCACTAAGCTCCTCAAAAATCATACCATTTTTGCACGATTTAATTTTACCGGCTAAAATATGAGGTGATTTATGCACTATCGTGATTATTCTACCTTTTTAAAAGAAAAATACGGCGAGAAAATTTATAAATTGCCGATTTCCTTGGCAGATGCGGCTTGCCCCAATCGTGATGGCAGAATTTCTTTTGGCGGGTGTAGCTTTTGTGATGCTTCCGGCAGCGGCTTTCAATGCCTGCCGAGTGAATGGTCGATTACCGAGCAATTAAGCGAAAATCGCGATTTTTATCACAAACGATTTGGCGCCGAGAAATTTATCGCCTATTTGCAGAGCTATACCAATACCTATCTGCCCTTTGCTCGTTTCAAAGCCGTCATTGAGGAAATATGCGATTTTCCCGACTTAGTAGGTATCGCTATTTCCACTCGTCCTGATTGCGTAAATGAGCAGTATTTGTCATATTTATCCACTATAGCCCAAAGCAGGAATTTAGATATTGATATCGAATTAGGTCTACAGACGGTGAATTACCGTACACTGGAAAAAGTAAACCGCGGGCATACTCTGGCAGAGTATATCGATGCGGTGCTACGCATTAAAAAGTATAAACTGACAACTACGGCGCATATTATCCTAAATTTGCCGGGTGATGAAATGATCGATGTCATCGAAACCGCGAAAATTTTATCGGCGTTACGCATCGATGCGGTCAAGCTGCATTCGCTTTATATCGTCGGGGGCACTGCTTTAGCCAAAAGCTATGTCAATGGCGAATTTGAAGTCATCTCGCCGGAGGAATATATCGAGCGTGCGGTCAGCTTTTTAGAATATTTACATCCGGATATCGTAATTCAGCGTCTGGTAGGCAAAGGCCCAAAGGATAATTTAATTTTCGGCAATTGGGACAGCAGCTGGTGGAAAATAAAAGATGCTATCGAAGATGAATTGATAAAAAAAGAATCGTATCAAGGTAAAAAATGTGATTATTTAAACGGTCATGCCTTAAAATTTTAAGCGCGAGCTTTAAAAAGGTGTGAGATACTTGATTCAATTTAGAAGCAAAAAATATCAGGAAAAATATCGCCAAAATATGATCCCGGAGTTGATCTTGATGTCTAAGCAGGAAACCAAACAGGATAATTTACGCTTTATCAGCCAAAGCGATGACGAAGAGCTGTATTTTAAAGCGTGGGAGCAATTAGAGGAAGACAGCAAAAAAAGGCTGGCTCTAACGCTCTGGCAGGATAGAATATCCGTACTTATCAGTGATTACAGTCGCAAAAATGTCGCAGACAAGGTAAAAGTGTTAGAAACTTTGGCTTTTATCCATGAAAAAGAAGCCGTTGATTTTTTAGTCGAAGCCTTAAAAAGTCAAGACGAAATCCTGCGCTTAGCCGCAGCGGCAGCTTTAAAAAAGCAGGAGCCACTTTTGATTT
>CAYTOM010000121.1:0-4654 GCA_964439335.1 uncultured Peptococcaceae bacterium
AAGGAGAGGTAAATATGGCATTGCAGTTTACTGAAAAGACATTAGATTATGCTAAAAATCCACGCAATCAAGGCGAAATAGAAACTCCTACCGCTGTAGGTGAGGTCAGCAATCCTGACTGTGGCGATTCCACCAAAATGTATTTAGTGGTTAATGAAAACGGTATCATTGAGGATATTAAATTTGAGACCTTTGGCTGTGCCGCAGCAGTAGCTTCCAGCAGTATTTTAACCGAAATGGTTAAAGGCAAGACTGTCGATGAAGCATACGCTGTAACCGAGACCGCAGTTGCTGATGAGTTGGGCGGTTTGCCGGAGAAAAAAATGCATTGCTCCATGGTAGGCGTAGATGCTTTGCGTAAGGCTATTACCAACTATCGTAATGGCGTCGTAGATGACGAAGACTAATAATTAAAAATTAGCATTAATTTCAAGCTCCGATTTTAAATCGGAGCTTTTTTGCATATTTAGGCTGTATTTTGCGCAAGATAGCTAAAAAAGGAGGTCTTTATATGCAAAATAAACTAAAAAAGAGCATAGGTGCGTTTATTTTGGGGTTGAGCATATTTTTGGGAGCACCTGCCATGGCTGATTGGTGGGATGACAAGCAGGAAATGGACGAGCTGGAGGAGGGTAGCTTTTATACTTTGCATGATATTGATTCCGGTGAGGAATTAGAGAGATTAAACAGACTGTGCTTTGAAGATGATGAAATAATTTTAAGCGATAATCGTCGCTATCGTTTGAGCAAAATCGAGGAAGACAGCTATCGAGTACACTGCGAGCAAATCACTGATTATACCGCTCCGGTTTTGGCTAAAGCGGTCGGCAATATGTTTAGTACGACTCCCACGCAGGCGGTAGCGATTTATGCGACACATTCCGATGAAAGCTATGTGCCGACTTCGGGGACGGAAAGCAAAAATGGCGGCGGAGATATTTTGGCGGTGGCAAGTATCATTGCTGAGGATTTAGAAAGCAAGGGCGTAGAGGTCTTGCATAGCGAAAATATCCATGACCCACATGATGCCAAAGCCTATACGCGCTCGCGCCGGACTGCTGCCGAGCTTTTGAAAAGTGGCAATGTCGGCATGATTATCGATGTCCATCGTGATGGAGTGCCGGATCCGGAGTATTACGAGGAAGAAATCGACGGCAAAAAAATGACGCAAATTAGACTGGTAGTAGGTAAAGCCAATGAAAACAGTGCCGAAAATGAGGCGTTTGCCGAGCGATTAAAGGCGTATTATGATGAGGTCAAGCCGGGGTTGATTAAATCGATTTATATCGCCAAGGGTAGCTATAATCAGGATATGGCACCGCACGCGGTATTATTAGAGGTAGGGACACATACCAATACTTTGGCTGAGGCAAAAGCAGGCGCGCAAGCCTTTGCCGAGGAATTACCGCAGTTTTTAGCGCTGATGAATGATCCTACTCAAGCGCAATTTGTCACCGATGATACCGAACAGCAGGAAAATAATGCTGAAAATCAGGGTAGTGAGAAAGATAAAGCTAACAAGGGCGGTATTTTGTCGGGGATAATTATTGTCGTTTTGCTAGGTGCGCTGGGCGGTGGAGTGTATCTATATATGAGGGATAATAAGCAATGAGTGGCTATACGACAGCTATCATTTGGGGTATTTTTATGGGCTTTTTTGACCGACTGTATTTATTATGCAGTGATTATCGGAGCTATCCGTCTTATCCGCATGGGTATGTCATTCATCTGTCCTTGGGGGCAATAGCGGCGGCATTGGCAGCGGTAGCGATACCGGCATTATTAGAAAAAGAATATACGGCAATCACTTTTTTGGTGCTTTGCGCTCAGCAATTTCGCGATATTCGTAATATGGAGCGTGAGACGCTATTAAAATTGGAAAGTAATCAATTAGTGCCTCGAGGGGCAGACTATATCGAGGGAATTGCCAAGGTTTTTGAAGCACGAAATTATTTGGTGATGCTGGTAGCCTTGACGACCTGCGGTGGGATTATTTTTTTGGATATTCGCGCGGGGATATTTTTAGGGATTCTGGCTATTTTGGCAAGTAGAGTCTTAATGAGTGGCAAATGTATCGGCGAGGTGGCACAGGTGCGTGCCGGCAAGCTGTGGTTTGACGGACCGCTTTTAATGGTGGAGGATATCGTTATCATGAATGTCGGTGAGCAATATGTGCGTGAAAAAATTTTATCCGAGGGTGTGGGTATAATTTTAGAGGCTAAAGATGCCGATGGGCGAGCCGTTTTAAATAATTTAGGGCAGAGACAGGCTATTTTGCATGATGTTTCGGTGCTAATCGGCAGTAAAACAGAAATTGGAGAAGCGGCGTATACGCCGATGGCACGCAAAAATGTGGATACCGGGGCGATAGGTATTTATTTTTTGCCTAATGAGCGTGAGGTGGATTTGATTATTAAAGCCATTAAAAGGACGCCCTTGTTGGAAAGCGCTCAAAGCAGACCATTAAAGAGCACGATTGGGCGCCAAGCGGCGAAAGAGGGAGAAAAATGAGCGATTTTATTGCATTGGTAGCGACTAATGAGCAGCGAGAGAAAATAAGCGGTGGGCGGACGGTATTTTGGGTGGAGGACGAGCCGGAGGCTCGTCGCGTGAGTCTCCATTTATCGAGAATTTTTAAGGCGATGGTGCATGATTTGGGAAATGGAATCTATTTGATAGTCACTCATTAAAATAGCCTATCGGAAAGCAGGTGAATGATGAAAAAACCGCAAAAAAGTGTGCAGCAAATGTCGGATAGTGCTAAGGGGAATACTAAAGAATTTTCCGGTGAAAATAAGCGATTAAGCTATCTTTTGGCGGAAAATACGGTTTGGATCAAAGCAACATTTGGACAATCGACGGATTTTATTTTGCGCGAGTTTCAAATAGGGGAAAGGACAGCGGTTTTAGCTTTTTTCGACGGCATGATCGATAAACGCCTGCTTAATGAGGATGTCATCAAGACTTTGCAGCAAAGCGATGGAGCCGAGCCATTAATAAACGATATTGCCAATCGTTTATTAGCGGTAGGCGAGCTCAAGGAAAGTGCATATTTAAATGAGCTGGCTAAAGGTATCCTCGATGGTGACGGAGTATTATTGATAGATGGGATAGATAGAGGCTTAATTATTGCCGCTAAAGGCTGGGCTACTCGGGCAATCGGGCAAGCGACCAACGAATCTTCGTTGCGTGGAGCCCAGGAGGCTTTTACCGAAAATATAGTAGGCAATTTTTCGATGCTTCGCCGGAGATTACATACCGATAAATTTACAATCAAGGTACGCACGATAGGCACAATGACTAAAACCAAGGTCGCCTTGGCATATATTGACGGGGTAGTTAATCCGCAAATTGTGACAGAGCTGAATAGACGGCTGGACGCTATCAAAGAGGTCGATAGTATTATTGACAGCGGTTGTTTGGAGCAATATATCGAGGATAGTACCTACTCACCATTTCCACAAATGCAATATACCCAAAAGCCCGATCGGGTGGCAGCTAATTTACTAGAAGGGCGCGTAGCACTTTTATTAGACGGATGCCCGGAGGTTTTGATCGTGCCGGTGGTGCTGGCACAGTTTTTTCAAAGCTCGGAGGATTATTATAATAGGCTTTTGGCAGGGAGTTTTGCTCGTTTTATACGCTATATAGGCTTAATGATTGCGGTGGTACTGCCGGCTTTGTATATTGCGGTGACTTCCTATCATCAAGAGATGCTTTCCGGTTCTATGGCACTATCGATAGCGGCGGCACGAGAGGGCAAGCCTTTTCCGGCTTTTTTGGAAGCGATAATCATGGAATTGATGTTTGAATTATTGCGCGAGGCGAGTATTCGTTTGCCGGGGACGATAAGCAATACTTTGGGGATAGTGGGGGCATTGGTTATCGGGCAAGCGGCGGTAGAGGCGCAATTAATCGCGCCGCAGGTGGTGATTGTCGTAGCATTGACGGCAATAGGCACCTTTACGATGCCTTCGTTTGAGATATCCTATCCGCTACGCTTAGTGAGATTTCCACTGATGCTTTTAGCGGCGTGGGCAGGATTATATGGATTGGCAATAGGATTAGTATTTTTACTTATTCATTTAGTGAGCCTGAAATCTTTAGGAGAGCCGTATTTAGCGCCATTAGCACCGTTTAATTTTTATCAGATGAAAGATGTCCTCATACGAGCGCCACGCTGGCAAATGATGACCAAGCCACAATTTAGACCACCGACCGAGGATATCCCACATGGTTTTTGGCAGAGAGAATTTTTAAAAGTAAAGGATAAAAGCAATGAATAAAATTTCCTCTATGGAATTATTTTGGCTGCAATTTATGCTGTATGATAGCCCATATATGCTGATTTTGTTGCATTATTTATTGCAAAGCACAATCATTACGGCGATTGTAGCCCTTATTTTAATGGCGCTTTTAGGGGAAATGATTCTTTTTGGGGCTTTAAAATTAGCTCAAAGATTGGCAAATGAAAAAAGTCTGTGGGAGAGAATCGGCGTATTTTTGCTCAAGCTGAGCTTTTTCATGACGATTATAATTATTACGGCGGCTTTGGCAGAGATGATTGCCGCGGAATTTTTAAATCTAACTCCGAAATGGGCGATAGTGGCACTTTTTATGCTACCGGTAGCGTATCTGGCAGGAAAGGATATCT
>CAYTOM010000122.1:0-4640 GCA_964439335.1 uncultured Peptococcaceae bacterium
GTCGAACCATCAGTCGCTACTGTACCACCGGTTTCATCAGCACCACAGCCACTCATGATGCCCATTGCCATCATACCGATTAACAACATACTACCAAATTTTCTTACAGACTTCTTCATTTTGAAATACCTCTTTTCATTCTCTCTATTTATTTTGTCCTTTGCAACATAACTAAGTATAAAATCCAAATGTAAAATATAAAAGCGGCATTTTGTAAAGTCTATGTAAAATTTCCCCCATAAACACAAAAAAGGAGGGAGATAATTCTCCCTCCTTACAAACTGACTATCACACTTTCACACGCATAAAACTAGCTCAAAAATCTGTGCAGCATAGCCGCTACCTGCGCTCTGGTCGCCAAATTCTGCGGAGCAATCGTGCTTTCCGTCATGCCACCCATGATACCATCGCCTACAGCCCATTGCAAAGCCTCATAAGCATAATCCGAAATATCAAACGCATCATCATAGCTCAAAATGTTGGTATTCTCACCTACACTGACATCGATATTTTTGTACTTCGCATAATTATACAGCATCGCTGCCAATTGCTCGCGAGTGATCTCATCATCAGGAGCAAATATGGTCGCACTGTAGCCACTTACGATACGCTCACTGGCTGCCCAGCGAATAGCCTCGCTATACCACATACCATCAGCTACATCACTAAACGGCAATGCATAATTCACCACCGGACTACCCTCCATGCGCCAGAGAATCGTAACAATCATGCCCCTGGTCGTAAAGGTATTCGGACTGAAATTATCCGCCGTAGTACCCATCATCAATCCCTGCTCAAATGCCCACTTCACATCATTATAAAACCAGTCGTTACTCTGCACATCTTTAAAATCAAACGATTTCTCTACACTCGGAGTTTTTTCCTCCTCGACTACCTCTTTCCATGCGGCGTACACCGTCATATCGCTACTAAGCATAATCGAAGTCACCTTGTTTTTCAAATCCTTGTCGCTATACAAGCAGACAAAACTATAGCCATCTTTGGTCGTCTTATAACTACTCAAATTAATAGTTTCATCACTGCTTGCACTAATCGCATTGATCTTGCTACCGCCATTGGTCGCAAAGCTCAATGTATAGCTCGGCACAGCCGCTACATACGAGCTCTTCTTTTGCCATGCAGGATAAAGCGTAATCTCCTCATCAGCCGTATAGGTACCATTTAACTCATACACCTTTTCACCGCTATCAGTCGTAGCCCAGCCTACTTGCTTATAGCCGGAGCGTGTGAATAACTGCCCTGCTAACTCTAAATCCTCACCATGGATTTTATCCACACTCAGGCTATCACCCACACCATCGGCACCGGGCACATAGCTCACCGGATATGCCTCCGCTATTTCGAGTGTAATATCACTATAACCAATAGCATTAATATTTTCTAATACTGCCTCGGCACTGCCATACTCATCTATCAGATCTACCCTTAAACCGGTATTTTTATTTAGCCCTGATGCCCTGACTAATTTATTGCCACTAACCGGCACTATTTTGCCTCTGCCCGCTGCTATAGTTTCGTCATCGCTTGCTATTCGTCCACCATCGAACACTAAAGTAGAGCTGGCAATATTTACATTGTTGCTATAATTCTCAATATCACCCATAAACCATATTCCACCACTATAGCCATTTACCTTGACTATACTATCAGTGATATTTAATTCACATGTAAATATTGGATCCGCCGTGTTGGATACACTCACATCTTCTTTTTCTATATTGAGAATACAAGAGGATATACCAACTAGTCCTATTTCTTCTATGCTTAGCTTACTACTCTCCGCACTATCACCGCAGATTGTTAATGTTTCACCTTCTCTAAATTGGATACCGTATTGACTATCACTATTTTTTGAAGATCCCTTTATTGTATTTTTCCCTACCAGCTTGATCGTTAAATTATCTTCATCCGTAGCATCAATATAACGCCACCAACCATTTTCATTATGATATTCGGTGATTGTCGCATTATTCAATGTTATCGTATTGGTAGCAGCGTCATATACCGCTGTACCACTACCACACTGGACAGTATTATCCTTCGCTGTAGTGATATTTACTCCATTGACATATAAATCTTTCGCCTTTACTACTTGGAGCATGAGATTTTTATAGTCGCTACTCTTTATATCGCTTAATACCTCACTGGCAGTTTTACCATCAAGCAAATCTGTACTACCGCTCTTTGCTGTGACCAATGCATTACCGCTATCTATTATTATTTCGCCATTATTAGCCGCAAAACTTATAGCTTCACTATCTTCACCCCTACTTGTTAAATCTAAGGTCGAATTAGCGATAGTGATATTTTGGCTACCTCCGCCTGAAGCTCTATACATATACATGCAATCACCACTACCGTCGTTGCTGACCCGAACCATACTATCAGTGATAGTCAATTCACTACTCTGTATTGCAGTAACAGCCTGTGCCCCACTAATATCGAGATTAACTTTTTCGATTGTTAAAGCATCACCAAATACCCTAATGCCAATCTTAATATTGCCTTTTAGCTCTAATTTACTGCTATTTGCTCCATCACCGATTATTTTTATACTTGTCCTCTGATTAGCATTAGTTTCAGTATTAATAAGGACAGTATTACTACTCGTTGACTCTAACTCTATGGTATTCACACCAACTACTTTAATGGTTAAATCGACTAAATCCTTAGCATAAATTGAAGGGCTATGATCAATGTCCCTAATAAACTTTGTAATCGTCGCATTAGTCAAAGTTAGCGTATTGGTAGTAGCGTCATATACCGCTGTACCACTACCACATTGGACAGTATTATTCTCTGCGCTTAGGATATCCACCCCATTGACATATAACTCCTGCTTTGCTATTTCAAGTGTGACATTATCAAAGGCTATATTATTAATATTGTCTAATACTGCCGCGGCACTGCCATACTCAGCTATCAGATCTACCTCTAAACCGGTGCCATTATCTAAACCAGTTGCTTTGATTAATTTATTGCCATCAGCCGGTACTATTTTGCCCGTCGTAGTCGACGGTATTCCGCCATTACTAAAGCCGTAGATTTGCTTAGTTTCCTCTCTTTGCTTACCAAGTGTTAAAGTAGATTCGGCGATATTTACATTATAGCTATAATCCTCACTATAATCCTCAAGATTCTCAATATCTAACCTTATAGTATGTCCGTTAAAGCTATCTACTTTAACATAACTATCTGTGATATTTAATTCAGTAGCAAATATTGCATTACCATTTCTACCGTAGACATCCACATCTGCCTCTTCGATATTGAGCCTACCATCTGTCTTGATGCCGGTGTTGGCTATTACTTCTAACTTTCTACTAAACGGATCATCACTGCAGATCGTTAATGTTTCACCCTGCTCAAAATAGATACCTCTTAAATCGCCATCTACTTCATTTGTTATTATCTCATTTTCCCCTACCGGATTGATCTTTAATCCATCTAAATTTTTAGCATAAATACCGGCGGAAAAACCCTCAAAACTCTTGAAATCAGTAATCTCCGCATTATTCAAAGTTAGCGTATTGCTAGTAGCGTCATATACCGCTGTACCACTACCACACACGACAGTGTTATCCTCCGCGCTTAGGATATCCACCCCATTGACATATAACACACCATCATCTGCCAGCGCCACCGCCGACATACCTAAAAGTAACATAAAACTGATAAGCAAGATGCTAAATATTCGTTTTTTCATATACATCCCTCGCTTTTCTCCATGATTTCATGGGATAAATGTGGTTTTCCTCAGCATCTCACTGAGGATTATTTACTTATCTCCGGCAATGAAAATTCGTAGTGCATCGCCAGAGCATTAAACAATTTGTGCAGGACCTGCTCGGACAATTCACGGATATTCATCCCTGCGATAAACTGCAAAACTCCTGCAATTTCCTCATCAGGTACGCAAAACGCCTGCAAAGTCATCGAAATAAATATCCGCAGCTTTTTCTCTAACGGAAAATCCCCATCACATGGGTGAATCATATACCCTCGCATGATACCCGATGAGCCTAATTCTAACAGATAAAAATCATACTCGGTCAATTCCGGCTGATATCCTCCAAATATTTGGTACAATTCCTTGGTAGTTTCATGCTGGATATAATCAAGTGCCTCCTTTTGGGTATACGCCTCGATATATATCTCGCGGATATTTTCATTTAGCTCGGTCAATGTCAGCTGGATAGCCGTCTCCAAAGCATAGACATATATCGGTGGCAGTGCTGCCGTCGATGAGCGCGCCATCATAAACTGACTTTGAAACATAAACTGCACCAGCTCTGTCAGCACACCGTCCTTTGCCCGAAAAATATTTTGAAATGTACTGTAGGAAACCTCAGCTTTTTCGATAATTTCTGCCAAAGTAGTTTTCTTATAGCCTTTCTCTAAAAATAATTGTACGCAAGTAGTCATGATGCGTCTTTTAGCAGGCAGGCTAGCATTTGTCAGAGTAATGATACTCACTTCCTTTCCATAGTCATTTTATATTTGTAATTTATTATATTTTTGGTGTGCGCACCAAATATTATATTTGTATCATAGCAGATATTTGCCTATAATGCAAGATGTTTTTTGAAAATTATAGTATTTTCCCCACCTTTTCATAA
>CAYTOM010000123.1:0-4629 GCA_964439335.1 uncultured Peptococcaceae bacterium
TAAAGCTAAGCTCAAGGGCTGTTCGTTTGGTTTTTTACCGATGCTTTCTACTAAAGTGGGAACGGGTATCAATTTGCAAAATTCGGAGATTCATAAGAATATATATTGTGATGTAAATCATGTGCGATTGTTGTCGTATTTTCAGGATGTAGATTTTTATAAGCGAATCATGAACCAAAATACGGTGCTTACTTTGCCACATATAGGCTATGAAGCGTATTTTAAGAATAAAAAGTTTCAGTGGCGAGAGTTTAAAAAGTATGATAATAGAATGCATGATATCACGCATGTTATTTTGTATCGGGAAAATGCGGCAGAGGAAGTCAAAGATATAGTCGAAATTTTGCGAGATGGGTTTAGAATTAATTAATTGGGTGTTGGCTATAATATTTTGTTATGACAAAATATTTATAAATAAAGTAAATAGGTATTTTACAAAAAGAAATATATTTGCTATAATATAACCAAGCTAAGGAAGCTATGATGCTTTTTAATAATTTTATGATTATTTGGGCAACATAGTGACAAATATGAGCAAAAAGAAAAATGAAAGGGTGGTTTTATGCTAAGAAGTAAAGGATTGACAGAAAAAGTAGTATTATTGGGTATTGACGGTATGGACCCTACTTTTTCCAAAAAAATGATCGAAGAAGGCAGCATGCCTAATTTGAAAAAATTAGTTGAGAAAGGTGCTGCGAGAGAGGATTTGCGCTTGTTAGGTGCGGTACCGACTATCACTCCGCCGATGTGGACTACTTTGGCTACCGGTGCATATCCGATGACTCACGGTGTTGAGGACTTTAATATTAATATTAAAGGTGAGTTAGATGTAAACTTTGCCGGTATTTATAGTAAATATGTCCATGCTGAGCCGTTATGGAATGTAACTGCTGAAGCAGGTAAGAAAACTTTGGTATGGCACTGGCCCGGTGGTGCTTGGCCTCCAACCAGCCAGAGCGAAAATTTGATGGTAGTCGACGGTACTACTCCCGGTGCATTGGGATTTGGCTATGCAATGCGTGATAGTGAGGTAACGGTAATTGCTAATACTAAAGCAACCGAGGCTAAATATTTCCCATATGCGGTAGGTCATTCTAAAGGATATAACGGCGATGGCAGTGATTTGCATAGTATCGGTACCGGTAATCATACTACTTCTAAGAAAGATTATCATGATGAATTGTGGAAAACTTTCTCCGAGGGTATTGCTTGCAATGGTTATACTCCGAAACGCTACATGGACTATCGTTTGATGGTATCGATGCCCGGCGATAGCGGTATGGATGCTTTGAAACGCTTCCCACAGAGTATTTCTTTATCTCCTATTTCCGAGCCTACCGGTTGGGCTAATGCTCCGGAAGGCGCAAAAGAGTTTACTTGGTTACAATTGTTTGGTAATATGCCGGCTCCATGCTTGATTTTGAAAAATGAGCAGGGTGTATACGATAGAGTAGCTATTTATGCGGCTAAACAAATGCCGGAACCGCTCGTAGTATTGGTTAAAGGTGAGTATAAGGCTAATGTCTACGGTGTATTGCCGAAAGGTAAGAGCGGCGAATTAGAAAAAGTAGTACGCAATATGTGCTTGTTAGACTGCGCTGAGGACGGTAGCTATGTGAGATTCTGGTCTTCGACTGCATTCTCCGCAGAGGATAATTGTGTATGGTATCCGCATTGGATTTTTGATAAAGTAGTAGGCAAGTTTGGTCCTCCGGTACCGACCGGTCAAGGCTTTGGTGGCGATTTTGATATTATGGATTGCAACTTTAAGCAATGGGAGCAGGCTGCTAAATGGCAGGCTAACGGCATGAAATATATGATGCAGGAAGAGGGCGTAGAGGTAGTATTCTCACACTTCCATGGACCTGATATGATGGGTCACTGCTATATGACTTGGTTAAAGGATAGAAACAATGCATCTATTCCTGAGTCTAATTCTCCGTCTTCGGAAAAAGATATTTATGATTTACACAGACGCACCTATCAGATCACTGATGATTATATCGGCGAATTCTTGCCGTTAATCGATGAGGGCTGGACAATCTTGTTATTCTCTGACCATTCATTGGTCTGCCGTAATGAGGAGCGTTTCCATGAAATCGGCGATAACATGGGCGTTAATGTCGGTGTTATGAAGAAATTAGGCTATACTACCATGCTGAAAGACGAGAATGGTAATGATACTACCGAGTATGATTGGGAGCATACCAAAGCTATTCAGCAGAGATCCAATAGTATCTTTATTAACTTAAAAGGTCGTGACAGATTCGGTATCGTTGATCCGGCTGACAAGTATGAATTAGAAGAGCAAATCATCACTGATTTGTATGGATATAAAGACGAATTGACCGGCAAGCGTGTCGTATCTTTGGCATTGCATCAAAAAGATGCTAACTTGTTAGGTTTAGGCGGCGATTATACCGCAGGCGATATTATCTTCTTTGTACATGATGATTATTGCGTCGATCATGGTGAGGGATTGTCTACCGCTACCGGTTATGCCGATACGACTTTGAGTCCGATTTTTGTAGCAGCAGGACCGGGTATCAAACAAGGGTACAAGATGAAATTGTTCCCGCGTGAGGTCGATGTAACTCCGACAGCTGCAGTACTTTTAGGTGTTAGATTCCCAAGCGAGTGCGAGGGCGCACCGGCATATACGATTTTTGATGAAGAAGTATAATGGCAACCTTTCATTAAAGTAAAATAGCATATAAATCAGATGCCCTCTTGTGAAAGCAAGGGGGTATTTGATTTTTTGGCGTATTTTTAGGCGAAAAGAGAGGTTTTAGCGGCATAGTACAGTAAAAAATTTAAGGGGGTAACAAAGTTTAGTTGTATACTTTTCAAGGGATTACAAGATAAGATTTTACAATGCTCGGGCTATTGTTTTTGTTTTGTTAAAATATTGTGCTATAGTAGGCGAAGAAAAAATTGGCATTTTGTTTAGTGCGGTGAAACAAGGATGAATATAGCAAAGTGGTAAGCAAGGCAAAAACAGGGGCGTAATACAGATAAGCAAGGGCGGAAATTTTGCTAAAAGGGGAGTGGGAATAAAAATCATTTTTTAAAATTTTGTTGCGACATACAAAATACGATTGTATCGTGCGAAAAATGGGACAAAATATAAATGATTGCTAAAAGAAAATTAATAATATAAAATATAAATATAAACAAAGGGAAAAGAAAAAACTCTTTTTCCGAAAGAAAAAATAATTTTATTATCAAATGGAGGTAAGAAAAATGATTCCTGCTAAAGCAAGTAAGGTTGCTGTCTTGGGCGTAGACGCAATGGATCCACGATTAACCAGAAAATATGTGGATATGGGAATTATGCCTAACACGAAAAAAATTATTGAAGCTGGTTCTGCTCGTCAGGACTTGGTATTATTAGGTGCAATGCCTACTGTTACTCCTCCGCAATGGACTACTTTGGCTACCGGTGCATGGCCCGGCACTCATGACATTACCGGTTTCTATCGCCAAGGCTATGATTTGGACTTTGTTAATTTGAACTTTGATTCTACCAACTGCCGTGCTGAGCAATTATGGAATGTAACTGCTGAAGCAGGTAAGAAAACTTTGGTATGGCACTGGCCCGGAAGTGCTTGGCCTCCAAGCTCTGACAGCCCGAATTTAAGTGTTGTTGACGGTACTTCTCCCGGTGGTGTAAACATGAGCTCTGCTCAGGTTGATGTTGAGTTCATCGTTATGGCAAGCGACAAAACCGAGATGACTACTTATCGTAGTGGTGCAATGACTTCCTCGGCTAAGGTTCCTTGCGTAGTTACCGGTTTGGATAAAGAAGAACCGCAAAAGAAAAACACCGGTATGGCTGGTATCATGGGTAAAAAGATGAAAAAAGGCTTCCGTCTTTACATCATGGATCCTTTGAAAGATGGTCAGGGTGGATCTAATGCTATTCCGGCTGACGTTGCTTACTCTACTTTGAAACCTGCTGAAAAATGGCATGTAGATATTCCGGAAGGTGCTAAAGAGTTCACTATTTTGTTGAGCGGTGGTTTAATTCGTCGTCCGGCATTGATTTTGAAAAATGAAGAAGGCATTTATGATAGAGTAGCTATCTACAAGAACAAGAAAACCGTTGATCCGATGGTTGTTATCAAAGAGCGTGAATATGTCCGCGATATCATTGATGATTGTGTTAAAGATGATAATATCATCCAAGCAAGCCGTGATATGAGAGTTTTGGAAATCGCTCCTGATGGCAGCAAGGTAAGAATGTTCGTTTCTGCTTCGATGAATATCGCTGCTGATATGATGTGGCATCCTAAATCCTTGTACAAAACTATCGTAGAGAATGTTGGTTATCCGTCTCCTTGCTCCACTTTGGGCTTTGGTGATTTCGAATTAATTTACGATTGCATGCATCCTTGCTGGGAGCATGTAGCTGATTTCCAGGCTGATTCTTTGAATTACTTGATGAGCAACGAAGGCTATGAAGTAGTATTCTCTCACTTCCATGCTCCTGACTTGCAGAAACATATGTTTATCCGTGATATGAAGAAAGGTACCGAGCATGTAACTCCTGAGCAATATGAGTTTATCATGGAAGCTATCTACAAACAAATTGATAACTACCTCGGCAAATTCGTTCACTTTATGGAT
>CAYTOM010000124.1:0-2490 GCA_964439335.1 uncultured Peptococcaceae bacterium
GCCGAACAAATGTGGAATGTCACCGCTAAAGCCGGTATCAAGACCTTGGTCTGGCACTGGCCCGGCTCGTCATGGCCGCCAACCTCTGACAGCCCTAATTTGACCGTCGTCGATGGCACCCAGCCCGGTGGCGTAAATATCGGCAATGCTCAAGTAGACGCCGAACAATTAGTATTTGGTAGTGTTAAAACCACTGAACTGACTTACAAATTCAGAGCAGTTAATGATACCAAAGTCCCCTGCTTTATCGAGGGTATGGAAATCGAAGAGGGTAGTGCTGTAAACGGTGCCGATATTTTGAAAATTCCGGAATTAAGAGCTGTAGCTATCAAAAAAGAAGAACTGATGAATGATTTGTCCACCATCGCTTTAGATGCAGTTTTTACCCCGATCAAAGAGGCTACCGGCTGGAGCTTTGCTATCCCTGCTGATGCTAAGGAATGCTTTTTGACCTATTCCAAAGGCTTGATCAGACGCGCTATGCTCCTAACCAAAAATGAAGCCGGCGTTTATGATACTTTAACTATCTATAAAAACAAGAAAACTGCTGAGCCTATCGTAACTTTGTCGCTTAATGTCTTTACGCCTAATATCGTCGATGAAGCCATTGTCGGTGAAAAAACCATTCCTGTCAGCAGAAGTATGCGCCTTTTAGAGGTAGCCGCAGATGGTAGTGCCTTTAGATTATGGATGTCTCCGGCGATGGATTTCAATAATAATGATGTCTGGCATCCGAAAGAATTATTGGCTGAAATCGTTAAAAATGTCGGCTATCCTGTCCCTATCGGCTCTGCCGGCTCCGGTGATGTCCGCTTATTGACCGAGTGTACACATCAATCCTGGGAGCAAGCCGCTACATGGACTGCTGATTGCCTGAAATATTTAATTCACGCTAAAAATTATCAAGTGATTTATTCCCATTTCCATAATGTTGACCTCCAAGGTCATTTATTGGTACAGTATTTACGCAAAGGATTGCGTGATGTCACTCCTGAGCAAATGCAGGCAATGTTTAAAGATGTTTATACCCAGACCGATAGATATTTAGGTAACTATTTGGAATTATTAGACGAGGGCTGGACTATTTTGATTGTTTCCGACCACGGTCAGGTTTGCCCGGAGCACGAAGTATCCGATATGATCAATGCCGCTAATGCTGTAAACGGTTATTTGATGAGCAAATTCGGCTATACCGTATTCAAAAAAGACGAAAACGGTAATGATTTGCACGAAGTAGACTGGAGCAAGACCACAGCGGTCGCTACCCGTATCAACCATATCTATGTCAATTTAAAAGGCAGAAACCCCTATGGTATCGTCGATGAAAAAGACAAATTTGAATTAGAGGAAAAAATTATCACCGATTTGTATAGCTTGCGTGATCCCGAAACCGGCTATAGAACCATTCATCTGGCATTGCGCAACAGAGATGCGATTCTTTTAGGTATGGGTGGTCCGGCATCCGGCGATATTATTTACTGGATCGCTGAGGGCTACAACTGGGATCATGCCGATAGCATCTCTACTATTGACGGTGCTTGCGGTACCTCGGTACGCTCCGTATTTATCGCTGCCGGCAAAGGCATCAAAGAAAACTATATCACCGAGCGCGTCATTCACCATGTAGATGTCACCCCCACTGTCGCTACCTTGATCGGCTGCGAAATGCCTGCCCAAGCCGAGGGCGCTCCCATTTATCAAATCTTGCAGAAATAATCTGCTTAAATCTATGATTTGTTGCCTTTAAATCGATTTTCTCAATTGATTTTTCAATCGCTTTTTCAGATGAATTTCGCTGAATTTCTCAAAAGCGCTTGCACGCTAAAGATAGATTTCTTTAGTGTGCAGGCAAAATATCAACAAAACATAGAAATATTATTACTCTTCATAAGGAGGATAATTATGTCTACAACTACTAATACCGGTAAAACGACAATTATAAAGGCTGCTTTTACTTTTATCATTCCCATCATCATACTTTTACTCCCAACCAATGAAATATTTACTGCCCAAATGCGCATGGCAGTTGCCCTGACTGTCGGCTTTTTGATTTGGTGCGCTGTAGAATTAACCGATGTGGTAGTCCCCGCTTTGCTTTGGCCTGCACTTTTAATTTTAACCAACACCGTCCCTGCTACCACAGTATATTCGTCATATTTAGGCACTACCTATTTTGGTATCGCTGCCGCTTTTGTCTGGACAGCTGTCTTGGAAAGATGCGGAGTTTTAAAACGCTTATGCTTCTTTATAGTCAGCAAAAGCAGTGGCTCGTACTTAAGCATCTGTATGTTTCTTTTCTTAGCAGGCTTTGCTATCTCGGTGGTAACATTTGCCACCGGTTGCTTGGTCATCGCTATCATCTGTGCCAGCTTTGTCAAAACAATGAAAATCGAAAGGACAGAGACCGCTGCGGTCATCATGATGGTCGGTATGTTAGCCGCCTCAACAGTGCGTATGTTTTTATACTATCCGCTCATGCAGGGGTGTATT
>CAYTOM010000124.1:2500-4570 GCA_964439335.1 uncultured Peptococcaceae bacterium
CTGTCCAGGCAGTAAATCCTGATTTTTCTTTTGGCTTCGTCGAATTATTCAAATATAACTGGCCGGTATTTTTCTTTTGCGTGTTATTTATCCTTTTAATGATTTTTCTGACGAAAAAGAGCTATACTTTGTCATCATGTGGCAAGGAATACTTCGCCGCTGAATTAAAAGCCATGGGCAAAATGAGCCGCGATGAAAAAATGGGCACTGTTTCTATTTTCATCGTCATGGCATGGATCATGAGCAACCCTATCACCCATTTAGACTCTATGCTGGCATTTATCGTAGCTTTAGCTTTCTTGTATTTGCCCGGTGTCAATGCCGGTAGTATTAAAGATGCGGAGACAGTTAATATCGGCACTTTATTATTCTTTGCTTCCTGTATGGCAATCGGTGCTGTATGTAGTGCCGTCGGCATCACCGCTTGGATGTCACAGGCTTTGGTTTCTATATTAGGCTCGATGAGCGTATCTGTAATGCTCCTATTGGTCATTTTCATCGGCTTTATTTTAAACTTTGCCATGACTCCCGTCGCTATGCTCGCCGGTTTCTCCGGAATGTTTTACTCGATTTTCGTATCGATGGGTATTGATCCGTTATCAGCTATCTTTGCCTTTAACTATTCCACAGACATGGTTTTATTGCCGTATGAATATGTCACATTCCTCTTGTTCTTCTCCATGAACTGCATGAGCATCAAGCAATTTTTGAAATATCATGCAATGAAGTGCATCACCTTTGTCATATTCTTTGCGGTAATTATCTTGCCGTATTGGCATTTAGTAAATCTAATTTGATAATATCATCTAACGCCTCTTAGAAAGAGCAAAACCATAACAAAAGCACCGCTAAATAGATGAGCGATCATCGTTTAGTGGTGCTTTATTTTGTAATATATTGTTTAATGTACTGAATTATCTGGCGCGAGCTAGGTGAAATAACGGTACCCTTTTTATAAATTATGCCAAACTCTACCGAGACATTTTCCTTTATCTTGAGTACCTTGCAGTTCACATCGCTCAAATCAACCAAGCAGTTATTAGTAGCCGTCGAAAACGGTAAAAATGCCAATCCTCTGCCTTGCTCCGCAGTATAAGCAGAAGTAATTAAATTAGAGACCTTGAGCACATCAGGCTTAATCTGCGTAAACTCGCTAAATTTATCAATGATAAACATCACATCATCAAAGGCTATACATGTATGCTTCAAGGCAGTTTTTAAACTAATTGTCGAATAACCAGCTAATGGTGATTTGTAGCTACATAAGCATTTATAAGTATTTTTCAACAACGGCTCAAAGGAGAAATTAGAATCTATTTCCGGAGAAAAATTTTTCCCGGCAATATTTACATTAGAATAAAAGCTAAACTCTATTTCTTCCGCTAAAAGCATCGACAGTATTTCTTTGATGGTAAATGTATAAAAAATTACCGATAAATCATTGACCTCAGACAATAGATTGCGCGTCATTTTATTGAAATATAAGTCCTCAAACAGCTTAGGGATATAAATTTCGTAGGTATTCATCAAGCGCGAGGTCGATTTTTCTTTTAGCTCGTCTATTTGCTTTATAAACTCATGGGCAATCGCCAATAATTTTTTGCCATCATCAGTAAATTTTACGCCCTTATTATCGGTATGTAAAACTTTTAGCCCCAGCTCATCCTCTAAGGTTTTGATTGAATGACTGAGTGCCTGTGGAGTTAAATTAATCTGCTCTGCTGCTTTACGCATATTGCCATATTTATCTATAGCCAATAAATATTCCAGTTGCTCACTGCGCATCTCATCACCTCATAAAATGGATTTTTTAATGAAGCTACTTTTAATAAAGTTACAATGCTTTATACTAACAATACTCCAAAAATCCCATTCCGTCAAGCTATTTTAGATACGAAAAAAGGACATCAATTCCTGATGTCCTGAGCAGGGGCACTAGGACTTGAACCCAGAACCAATGGTTTTGGAGACCACTACTCTACCAATTGAGCCATACCCCTAAATATAAAATTAGACTCCCCCTGTCGGGCTCGAACCAACGACATCGTGATTAACAGTCACGCGCTCTAC
>CAYTOM010000125.1:0-4559 GCA_964439335.1 uncultured Peptococcaceae bacterium
ATTCGCCGTTATAAAGCAGGCATTAAATCCAAGCAGGCTCGTGGCAGACAAAAAAAATTAGAGCGTGTGGAGCGGTTAGATGATGTCCAGTTTAATAAAACGATGAATTTAGCTCTTGCCGATGCTGCCCAAAGTGGCGATATAGTTTTAAAAATCGAGGAATTAAGCATGAGCTATGAAGCCAGAGAATTATTCACCGACTTAAATTTCACGATTTATCAGCACGAAAAAGTAGGACTTATCGGAGCTAATGGCACCGGTAAAAGTACGATTTTAAAGATAATTTTAGGTCAGGTTGAGCCTATTAATGGTCAAGCGACCATAGGCTCCAGAGTAAAAATTGCTTATTACGATCAGGAGCATCGGGGATTAAATCTGAAAAATACGGTTTTAGACGAAATTTTCCGCAACTATGATGTCAATTTAAACGAAGCGCGTGATTTATTAGCGAGAATTTTATTTACCGGCGAAGATGTCTATAAAATAGTCGGTGATTTATCAGGTGGGGAAAGAGCGCGAATTGCTTTGCTCAAAATAATCCTCGATGAGCCTAATTTTCTCATCATGGACGAGCCGACGAACCATTTGGATATAGACTCGAAAAATATCGTGGAAAATTTGCTGGATGATTTTACCGGCACAGTTTTGGTAGTATCCCATGACCGCTATTTATTAGATAAAGTCTGCGACCGCATATTGGAATTAGAAAACGGTACAGTACATGATTATTTAGGAAATTACTCATATTATAGAGAGAAAAAAGCAGAATTAGAGCGTATCAAATTAGAAAAAGAAGCCGAGGAAGCGGCGAAAATCAAGAAAAAAATCGCCCAAAAAGAAGCACCGAAAATCAATAAATCCAAAATCAAAGCTGAAATAGCCGCTATCGAGGAGGAAATCGCCGAAAAAGAGGAGCGAGTAGGTCTATTGTCCGAAGAAATGAGCAAAGCCAGCAGCTATCAAGACGAGGAAAGCGGCAAAGCATTGGTAGCGGAGTATCGGGCGTTAGAGGCGGAAATACCGCTACTTTATGAAAAATGGGAAGAGCTGAATTTGAAATTAGAAGAAAACTAGCGGAAAATCGGTAGAAAAACAATCAATAAAGACCAAAAAATCACTTTACAGAAAACTATTAAAAACCACTTTAATTATACTAAGGAGATAAAAATGTCTAAAATAGAACTTTTAGCACCGGCAGGAACTATGGAAGCCTTAAAAGCTGCCGTAGAAAACGGTGCAGATAGCGTATATTTTGGTGGTCAGAGCTTTAACGCTCGCCAAAATGCGACTAATTTCACCATAGAGGAAATGCGCGAAAGCGTAGATTATTTGCACAAAAAAAATCGCAAAGCACTTTTAACCTTAAATACTTTGATCGCTAATCATGAAGTATTGGATTTATTAGACTATATTTACGATGTAGCGGCTATCGGGATAGATGGAGTCATCGTCCAGGATTTAGGTGTAGTGCAGATTTTAAGAGAAACTTTGCCGGAATTGCCCTTGCACGCCAGTACCCAAATGGCAGTGCATAATTTAGCCGGAGTGCAATATTTAGAGGAATTAGGCTTTAAACGCGCCGTTTTAGCCAGAGAATGCTCCTTGGCAGAAATAAAAAATATCAAATCCGCCACCGATATTGAAATTGAGACCTTTGTCCATGGGGCGATGTGTGTCGGATTTTCCGGCAGATGCTTATTAAGCAGTTTTTTGGGCGGACGCAGTGGCAATCGAGGCGTATGCGCACAGCCATGTCGCTTGCCGTACACACTGCTTAAAAACGGCGAAAGCATCAATCATGACGGCAAATACCTCTTGTCGCCAAAAGATTTGAATATGATAGAAAAATTACCGGATTTAATCCATAGCGGGATTGATTCTTTAAAAATCGAAGGGCGCATGAAACGCCCCGAGTATGTCGCGACCGTTGTTTCTGCCTACAGAAAGGCTATCGACAGCTTTTATGCGGACAATTTCCGCGTGAGCAGTCAGGATAAAGCCGATTTACGGCAAATTTTTAATCGTGATTTTACGACCGGTTATTATTACTCGAAGCAAGCTAAAGAAATGATGAGCTATGAAAGACCGGACAATCGTGGAGTTTTAGCCGGCTCAATCATTACCGACAAACAAAAGAAATGGGTCAAACTTTCAAGCGATTTAGCCAACGGCGACGGATATTTAGCAGTTTTGCCTAACAAAAACCAAGAATCAGGCAAAGTGCAAAATTTATCGATAAACGGTAAACGCGCAGAGCAAGCGCAAAAAGGTGATTTAGTCATTTGGGATGAGGCGAAAACACTACCGGTAGGCAGTGTGATTTATCGCACCTCGAAAAAATCCTTATTGGAAAAAGCTCAAGCCAGCTACAATCAAGCCAAAGAAAAACAAGCGCAAGAAGAATTAAAAAATGTCGATTTTTATTTTGCGGCACATTTAAACGAACCATTAAAATTAATGGCGATCGCCGCTGATGGGACATACGCAGAAAAATCGAGCGAATTTTTAGCCGTCAAAGCCGAAAAGCACCCCTCTGATCGCGAAAGTGTCAAAAAACAATTATCACGCTTAGGCGGTAGCGGTTATGCTCTAGGCGAATTGGAAATTACGATTGATGAGGGATTGATGCTGCCAGCCAGCGAATTAAATAAACTCCGCCGCGAGGCTTTGGAGGAATTAGATGCCCAATCAGAAAGTATAGACGAAACATTTTTCGCCGATGATTACACCAAAGAGGACTATTTAGCCGAGGCTGAGGATTTCTTAGCGACAATTCCACCGCAGGTTTTTGGCTATACCAAAACAAAAATTTCGGTAGAGGTCAGCGATTTAGCGGCATTAAAAACAGCGTGCGATGCCGGTGCCGATGTCTTGATAGCTAAATGGCATAATTTCCGCGGAAAAAATGGCTTTAGCGCGGAGGATATTTTTACAGCATCGAGCTATTGCCATGAGAGAAAAAAAGAGCTGTGGGTAGCATTTGGCAATTTACATCAAGGTAAAGAAAGCGATATTTTAGAAAAACGCCTAGCTAACGCTAAAGAGGCGAAAGCCGATGGTGTCTATGTCGCTGATTTAGGTGGATTTTATCTGGCTAAAAAATTAGAAATCGAAAATATCGCCATTGATTATGCGCTGAATACCTATAACGATTTGGCGATTAACTTTTTCTTAGATGAAAGGGCGAGTCGCGTCTGCCTGTCGCCGGAGATGAATTTGGCTGAAATTAAAGAAATGTCGTATTTAGGCAATGTCCCCCTAGAGTGTATCGTCCATGGCAATTTTCCCTTGATGATGAGCAATTATTGCCTGCTTGGGGCAGTAGCAGCTGATAGCGCGCAAATACCATGTCAAAAAGCAAGCTGCCAAAAAGGCACCTATACCCTAAAAGACCGCATGAATTGCGAATTTCCGATTTTAACCGATGAAAATTGTCGGATGTATATTTATAATTCCAAGACTTTAAATATGTATAAACGCTTGGGAGATATTTTTGATGCCAACATAGACTACCTACGCATTATGGCTGATTTCCAAGATGAGCAATGGATTAGCGAGGTAGTAAAAAGCTATAAAAATGCGCTGAATTTACTGGAGCAAAAAGAAAAATTGCCTAAAAACGAGTCGGAATATTTATCAGACTCGAGCAATTCGACCTTTGGGCATTTTTATCGTGGAGTGTAATAAGGAGTAAACAACCGAGATGAATGAAAATACTTATACTAAATTGGAATATGGAAAAATTATAGACCTTTTAGTAAATGAATGCTCTTCGGATTTAACCAAAGAAAAAGCAGTCAATTTAAAACCCTTTACCGAGCGTGAAGTAGTTATTCGTCTGCAAGAGGAGACTGCCGAGGGTGTCTTGATGAGGCGTATGGAGCCCAATATCCCATTAGGTGGGATTATCGATATTCGTAATGTCTTGCGCAAAATTGAAATCGGCGGTATGCCGGAGGAATACGAGTTTTTGCAATTAATGGATGTACTTAGAGCCTCCAGACGCCTGCGTGTCTTTTTATACGAGCGCAAAAAAAACTATGATACCCCGCATTTGAGCTTTTACGGCAGTAGTTTAATCGCCTTAGAAAGCATTGAAAAAATGATTGATGCGACGATTTCGCCGGAGGGTATGGTGCGTGATAGTGCCTCCAATACGCTTTTTAATTTGCGTCGAAAAATGAGCACTTTGCGTAATAAAATTAAAGAAAAGCTGGACAATCTTTTGCGCAGTGATATCGCCCAAAAATGCTTGCAGGATAATTTAGTCACGATTCGTGCCGACAGATATGTAGTTCCGGTCAAGCAGGAGTATCGCTCGCAAATACCGGGTATCGTGCATGACCAGTCCTCCAGCGGAGCGACTTTATTTATTGAGCCGTTAGCGGTAGTAGAAATTAATAATGATTTGCGCAAGACTCAATTAGCCGAAAGAGATGAAGTTATCCGTATCTTAGAGGAATTAAGCGCGAAAATAATGCCCTATGTCGGCGATATCAGAAACAATTTAGAGGTTTTGACCGAAATTGATTTTATTTTTGCCAAAGCGCGCTTGAGTG
>CAYTOM010000126.1:0-4546 GCA_964439335.1 uncultured Peptococcaceae bacterium
GGCTGTGCGGCACTTTGCAATGTGTGGATGGTGAGCAAATATATAGGTAGAAAGTGGTTTAATCTTTCTCGCCATCTCATCAAGCCTATCATCAGCTCAGCGGTGATGGCAGTGGTAGTGTTGCTGGTTTATAAATTGTGCTTGGGCTTAGGCAATTCGCTGGCTACTTTGGTAGCGATTGCTTTAGGTGGTACGATTTATTTTGTAATTTTGCTGGTTTTAGGCGGAATTACTGCGGAGGAAGTGGAGAGCTTACCCAAAATAGGTCGCCCTCTGGCAAAAATTATGACAAAAATCTTGAAAAAAAGTTAATATTGACTTGCAACATATGAAATATCTGCTATAATAGATAACAAGGAGTGACACTTTATGCCACAAGACAAAAAATATGATATTACTCCCTTGAGCGATTGCATGGAGACTTTGCTTGCTCCGGATGGTTGCCCATGGGATAGAGAGCAGACTCATAAAAGTATTCGCCAAAATTTCCTGGAGGAAGCTCATGAGGTCGTGGAAACTATCGACCGGGATGATTTTCCGCATATGCAGGAGGAATTGGGCGATGTGCTCTTGCAGGTGTTATTTCACAGCATGATTGCCGAGAAAAATAGTGAATTTGCTTTTGCTGATGTGGTAGATGGTATTACGCAAAAGATGATTCGCCGTCATCCGCATGTATTTGGCACAGAGAAAGCCAATGATGCTAATGAAGTATTAGCTAATTGGGAAGCTATCAAGTTAAAAGAGCATGGTGATGAAGCTAATCAGAGTATTATGAATAAATTGCCTCCGACCTTGCCGGCATTGATGCGTGCTGAAAAAGTACAGGAAAAAGCCAGACGCGTGGGCTTTGACTGGGAGGACGCTAATGGTGCTTGGCAAAAGATATACGAGGAATTGGACGAGCTGAAAGAAGCCATGGCAAGCGGCAGTAATGTCGCTGAGGAGTTAGGCGATGTATTATTTTCCGTAGTTAATCTAGCCCGTTTTGCTCAGGTCGATGCAGAAACGGCTTTGAAAGGAACGACTGATAAATTTATCCGCCGTTTTCAATATATTGAGCAAAAAGCCAGAGTACAGCAGCGAGAATTAAGCGATTATACTTTAAAAGAGCTGGATCTGTGGTGGGACGAGGCTAAGGCTTTAGAAAGACAATAAATATGCACTTATTTTAGGAGGTAACAAAATGAACAAAGGTGAGATTATTTCCAATGTAGCAGAAAAAGCTGGTATTTCCAAGAAAGATGCTGAAAAATCCGTTAATGCTTTATTAGAGGTTATTACCGAGACTTTGCAAAACGGTGAGAAAGTTCAATTGGTAGGCTTTGGTACTTTTGAAGTTCATACTCGCAAAGCTCGTGCCGGCAAAAATCCTAATACCCAAGAGGATATTATGATTCCGGAGAGCAAATTACCTGTATTTAAAGCCGGCAAAAACTTCAAAGAAGCCGTAGCAAAATAATTTGCTTGTTTTTTTAAGGAGTTGGTCAAGTGCGACTGGATAAGTATTTAAAGGTATCCCGTCTGATCAAGCGTCGTACTATCGCCAAAGAAATTTGCGATGGCGGCAAAGTAAAGATCAATAATCGTGCGGCAAAGGCGTCCAGCGAAGTCAAAGTCGGAGATCGTTTAGAGATAGGCTTTGGGCAGCGTCAGCTGATTGCCGAGGTATTAGAGGTCAAAGAAACTGTACGAGCAGAGGAAGCCAAAAATATGTACAGGCTTTTGAGCGGTACAGAGATTGATTAGAAAGATTAGTTAAAGCTCAAGGAAAATCCTTGGGCTTTTTATATTGCAAAAAATATGCCTGTCTTTAAAGATAATGCTGGCGTTTTAAGAAAAAAAATGCTATAATACTTTTAGCTATACATTTTAGGGAGGAAAAATAATGCTGAATAATAAAGAAAAAAAATATTTGCGTTCCGTAGGAATGAATATAGAGCCTATCGTCCAGGTCGGAAAAAACGGAGTTAATGAAAGCGTGCTTTTTTCATTAAATGAGGCTTTGCTGGCGCGCGAATTAGTCAAAGTCAAGGTTTTGAAAAATTGCTTTGAGGAAATTGACGATGTAGCGGCTAATTTGGAAACCCAGGCTGATTGCGAGCTGGTACAAATAATCGGGCGCAATATTTTGCTCTACCGTCGAAATCAGAAAAAACCTGTCATCAAATTTCCGGAATAATTTTTGAAAATACACCAAAGGAGAGCAATTATCTATGCAAAGAGAGGACTGTGCTGAGCTCATCACTCAAGCCAAGCGTATCGTCGTCAAAGTAGGTAGCAGTACGCTGACTTATCCAAACGGAAAAATGAATTTGCCTAGGATAGATGCTTTAGCCAGACAGCTGGCGGATTTGTATAATCAAGGCAAAGAGGTGGTTTTGGTTTCCTCCGGAGCTATTGCGACCGGCATGGGGAGATTGAAATTGACCCAAAAGCCGAAAGATGTCCCGAGCAAGCAGGCTTTGGCGGCAGTGGGGCAGGGGGTCTTGCTGCACTTATATGAAAAAATGTTTGCCGAATATGGGCAAATGGTGGCGCAATTATTGCTGACAAAGGCGGATTTGGATAATCATCAGCGTTTTTTAAATGCGCGTAATACCTTATTTGCCCTCTTAAAAATGGGCATTATTCCGATTATTAACGAAAATGATACGGTAGCTATTGATGAGATTCGTATCGGCGATAATGATACCCTTGCCTCAACGGTAGCTGTACTCATCGAAGCAGATTTGGTGATACTTTTAAGCGATATTAATGGTTTATACGAGGCTGACCCACATAAATATCCCGAGGCGAAAATGATTGGCGTCGTTGAAAAAATAGATGAAAATATCGAAAAAATTGCCGGTACTGCCGGGAGCAATTTAGGTACCGGCGGTATGGTGACGAAAATTTCCGCGGCAAAAATTGCGAATAATGCCGGTATTGCGTTAATTATCGCGCATGGAGCAGAAAAAAATATCTTGAGCCGGATTATTGGTGGCGAGAGCTTGGGGACATTGTTTTTGCCCTGCGAGGTCAAGCCACATTTGCGTAAATCGTGGATCACTTGTGGGCGCAATATCAGTGGGCAGCTAGTGGTCGATGACGGTGCTAAAAATGCGCTGATTAACAATGGCAAGAGCTTGTTGGCAAGCGGAGTCAAGAGTATCACCGGCGATTTTTCTAAAGGTGCGGTAGTAGCCATAGTTGATGAAAATACGCGCGAATTTGCTCGGGGGATAGTTAATTATTCCTCGAAAGAATTAGCATTGATCAAAGGTGCCAACAGCAAGGATATTAGCGATATTTTAGGCTACAAAGACTATGACGAGGTCATTCATCGCGATAATTTGGGCTTGGTTTTATAGGAGGGATAATAATTGCGTGAGGAATTAAAAATAAAAGGTGAACTGGCGCAAGATGCAGCCTATCGTTTGGGTTTATTAACTACTCAGGAAAAAAATCAGGCGTTAGTGAAAATGGCGGAGGCTTTGGAGCGTGAGATAGATAAAATTTTAGCGGCTAATGAGCTGGATATGCAAAAAGCTGCTAATGCCGATTTGTCCAAGGCTTTTTTGGATAGATTAAAGCTCACACCGGCTAGAATTACCGATATGGCTGATGGTTTGCGCGCAATAGCCGCTTTAGATGATCCGATAGGCTATATTGATAAAAGCTGGCTGGGAGCGGAAAATATCCAAATAGCCAAAGTACGAGTGCCTTTAGGAGTTGTGGGTATTATTTACGAGGCTAGACCTAATGTGACCGCCGATGCTGCCGGATTATGCTTAAAATCCGGTAATGCCGCCTTTTTGCGTGGCGGTAGCGATGCTTTTAACTCCAACAAGGTGATTTGTCATATTTTAGCTGAGGCAAGCGAGGCGTGTGGCATACCGCATGGGGCAATTCAATTAGTAGAGGATACTAGTCGCGAGTGTGTCAATGAGATGCTCAAATTAAACGAATATTTAGATGTCCTGATTCCCCGCGGTGGGGCAGGATTAATTAAAAATGTCGTCGAAAATTCTACTGTACCGGTTATTCAGACGGGAGTGGGAAATTGCCATATTTATATCGATGCTGAGGCTGATTTGGACATGGCTTTAAATATTACGGAAAATGGCAAAGTGCAACGCCCCGGTGTGTGCAATGCTTTGGAGACATTGCTGGTGCATCAGGATATAGCGGATAAATTTTTACCGCTTTTAGCGGATAGACTGCCCCAGGTAGAGTTTAGATGCTGCGAAAAAAGCGCACCCTATTTTAATAAAGCAGCTATGGCGACTGATGATGATTATGCGTGCGAATTTCATGATTTGATTTTAGCGGTAAAGGTGGTCGAGGATATCAATGAGGCTATCGAGCATATCCGCCAATATTCGACGAAACATTCGGAGGTCATCGTGACCAATAATTATGCTAATTCGCAGCTTTTTACCAGAATGATAGACTCAGCGTGTGTGTATGTCAATGCGTCCAGTCGCTTTAGTGATGGTTTTCAGTTTGGATTTGGTGCCGAAATCGGTATCAGCACGCAAAAGCTCCATGCTCGTGGTCCGAT
>CAYTOM010000127.1:0-4545 GCA_964439335.1 uncultured Peptococcaceae bacterium
GGAAGTGCTTGGGGCAGACAGAATAATTAATTCGGTGGATTGCCCGTTTATAAGCAATGATGGTGCAAAACCGTTTATTGACAATGCACCTATAAGTGATGAAGATAAAGAGAACATCGCATATAAAAATGCCGAAAAATTATTTTCTTTATAAATGAATATTTGAGTGGGAATAATTTTAGAACCGAAAAAAGCTAGGTCAGATAATTATCTAACCTAGCTTTTTTTAATCTATCCATTCTAAATTTTAAACAAATGAGATTTCCAGTATATCATTTGGTTTGCTGGCAAAATGGTATTTCACTGTAATATAGGGCTCAATAGCCGTATAGCCGAAATAATTACTATAGGTGATAGCGGAAATTTCATCAAAGATTACTGTATCATTTTCAGTTAGAGAAGTAAAAATAAAGGCTAGCTTTTGCAAATATTCGCGTGTCAGAGGCGGTTTTTCTGCGGATTTTGCAATATTTGCCTGGGTGAGCATATTTTCAGCCATACAGATAGCGCCATCAGGGCGGACAGTGACGGTAAAATATATTTTTGCGCGGTCGTTATAGGTGAGAGGGGTATTATAATTAGAGGTTAAATTGAGATTGGTGGTGCTATCTATCGAGGTAAAGTAAAATTTCTTTCCCTTATAGAGATATTCCCGCAGATTAGCAGGGTCATCATAGATGCACTCGGATATATCGACTGTTTCCTCATACTCTAATTTGAGCTTGCCGGTGATACCTGCAAATTGCTCGGCGAAATCAATAGCATTTGCTTGCATTAAAGAATGCTGCTTAGCTAAATCATAGCCGGCATATTCTTTAACAAAGGCGGTGATTTCCTCAGTCGAGCGCAATATATTTAAGGAAAACTTACCGGTATAATAATTTGCGCTTACATAGTAGGAGGAGTGGGAGGGGCTTTGTTCATCGGTAGTAGGGGTAGCATAGTTTTGATAGCCGTCATCTCCGGCAAGTATGCCATCGTTTACGAGGGTGATATCAAAATAAGCATTTATAATATCGTTTAAGACGCCGGCTTCCTCTAGTGGCTGATAGGAATAGGTATTTAGTGGCTCATCAGGATAAATTTCAAATTTATCGCTAAATTCTACTTGGTTCACTTCATATTCCTGATGTCCATCTTCGCCTTCACCGCAGTAAAAATCATCAAAGCTACGCTCGATAATATTTATCGGCTCACCGTCTGCTAAATCAGCAGAGTTTTTGTCATTGAAATAGCGATAAAAAGTGAGACCACCGGCTATACCTATGACAAACACCAAACCTAAAATAAGGACTGTTTTTAATTTTGACATCACATTTCCTCCTAAAAAAGCCGCCACAAAAGTGACGGCTTAGAGTTTATTTTTCTTTAAAAACGATAGCGTTGCTTAAATTACAGAGAGGCTCTGCCAGATAATCATTATCGACAATCAATCCGGAGGAAGCTCCGCCGTTAATAGATACTGCTTGCTCAGCACCACATTTCAGCATTAACTCAGCTAATTGAGGGATAGTGCTACGGACACCTGCTACCAAGATGATATCGCCATCTTTACTAAAGCCGATTGCACTACGATTTACAGCGGTATTATCGCTTTGAGAAAGAGCAGAAGCATCAGTGACTTGGCTTTTAGCATCGGCAATTAAAACTTTTTCGATTTTAAGTGCTGCTTGGATAGTAGCGACATCGATATCATTTAACACACAAGAATATTTTACAATCGAATTAACCTTAGCAGTATTACGCAAAGCTGAATTTTCACCAATTACATTGATAACAAAGCCATTAGCGGGAATAGCGCTGTCGATATTGGTCTGAATTTTTGTGATACTGCCATCTTGGACGATATAATTAGTACCGTAGTTAAAACCGACATTTTTACCTCTATTTTGGTCAAAAACAGTAATACAATTTTTATTTTGCGTAGGTGTATGGTTTAACGCAGCGACTTTAAATTCCTGACCGTCAATAGTAATAACGGCGGTAGTTGTCAAATCAGTAATACTGTGCTTGCCATCGGTAGTGAATACCAAAGCTTCACCGGAGAGGGCATCATTGTGCAGGATTCTGCCACGCGATACTAAAATACCATAGGGATCCTTTGGTGTATTGCTATCATAATTTTGAAAATCACTGCCGCTTACTGCGACTACAGCCGAGCTACGCTTAGCGATAGATGCCAGCTCCTCATCAGCACCGATGGAGGCTTTCGCCATGACAATTTCCGGCGACCACTGGGCTTGATTAGAGAGCACACAATAGCCGGTGCTGATTGTAGTATTACCGCTGGTAATCTCTACGGTCTCTATTTGCCAGTTGGTATCCTCGCTGGTAGCAGTGGCGGTATCAGCTGCCGTTAAAAAAGATGGAAAGAGGTTATTTTCCACTATCGGCACCTCAGCCAGCGCCGGCAATGAGGGACATACCAGACATGATGCTAAAAGAGCTGTAGCACTTACTTTTTTTAGCATATTTATCATCAGAATCAAATCCTAACTATATAAAATTAAAAGAAAATAGTAACAAAATAGTTACACATTCAGTATATAGCAAAATTGTAAAAAGTGCAAGCATTTTTTATACTTTTGCCAAAAAAATCTTGAGTTTTTTTCTTATATGTATTATTTAGATGGAAAAGGCTTACTAAAAAACCTGCCTTGAGTTTCAGGCAGGTTTTAGTCATATTTTAGACTTGGTTTTCAAGCCATCTGCTGGCACAATGAGCCAATGCTGCTGCTCCTATCGGGCAGACTTCCTCATTAAAGATAGCTTTAGGATGATGAGCCGGATACGCACCGCGCTCGTCTGTAAATCCGGCGGATAAAAACATAAAGACACTGGGGATTTTTTCGGCAATCAGCGCAAAATCCTCCGAGGCGCTGGCATTGACATCGGCTTGGGCTTGGAGATGAGGAATAGCTAATTCCTCCATATAGCCGACAAATTCGTTGGTGAGAGCAGAATTACAAATCAGCGGGGGCACTGCCGATAGCATTTCAACGGTAGCGCTACCTCGATAGACCGCAGCAGTCTGTTCGGCAGTTTCTTTAATACGCTTTAAAAGCATCTTGCGTGCTGCCACACTATTAGTACGCAAAGTCCCCTCAATGATAGCCTCGTTGGGAATGATATTGGGCGCAGTGCCGGCAGTAAATTGCCCGATTGTCAGTACACATGAATAAGTGGGATCGCTTTCACGCGCGATAAGCGCCTGCAAGGCTAAATGAATATGAACGCCGATATTGATCGGATCTACACCATAATGAGGGTACGCCCCATGCGAGCCTTGCCCGGTAATCGTAATTTTAAAGACATCAACCGAATTCATCATCGCATTTTTAGCGTTATACATATATAATCCTAATGGCAAATTTCCCGGGCTTACATGATAAGCCAGTGCTACATCATGTGCGGGATTTTCCAAGATACCATTTTCCAGCATATCGCGACTACCGTTAAAAGTTTCCTCGGCAGGTTGAAACATGAGCTTAATAGTACCTTTCAGCTCCGCTTCGTTTTCTTTGAGCATTTTAGCTGCCGTAAGGAGCATCGCCGCATGAAAATCATGCCCACAGGTATGGGCAGCGCCGTTTTGGCAAGCAAAGCTCTCACCGCTTAATTCCTCCATCGGTAGGGCGTCCATATCGGCTCTAAGCAAAATAGTTTTTCCACCTTTACCAATAGTGGCGGTGATTCCATGACCACAGGCAAGAGGCTCAATGCCGTATGAAATGAGCTTTTCTCTGACAAAGGCAGTAGTTTTCGGTAAATCTAAGCCCAATTCGGCATTCTGGTGAATATAGCGCCTATTATGTATAGTTTCATCGTTTAATTCCAAGGCTCTTCTGTAATAATCCATGCTCATACCTCCATAAATATTGTTAAATCATAGCTTTATTATAGTCTTTTACGAGATTGATGTCAATATTGGGCAAGTGTATATGATTATGGTATTTTTGTCTACAGCATGATGAATATTTGCATATTTACGAAAAATAGTTGCCAAACATAAAAAAACACAAAAAACACTTTATTTTAAACGAAAATTTTGGTATGATAAAGGGTACTAGATAAAGAAGGTGAAGCAATGATTATTTTACAGGGAAAAAATTTAAGTAAATATTATGTGACAGATTTAATTTTTAAAGATGTCGATTTTTATATACAGGAAAATGAAAAAGTTGCTTTGGTAGGTCCGAATGGTGCCGGTAAATCGACTCTATTTCGCGCTATTGTCGGCGAGGAAAACTTTGACGGAGGGCAATTAATGCTCAGCCAAAAGCATACCTTGGGCTATTTGGAGCAGATGCCCCAATTTAGCGATGAAATCACTCTGCTTGATGCCGTTTTGGAAATGTTTGCCGACATTTTTGCTTTGCGTGATAATTTGCGCCAAATGGAGCAGGAAATGAGTGAAGCAAACGACGATAAATTAGAAAAGCTATTGGAGGATTATGCGGCATTAACCCATAAATACGAGGATTTAGGCGGTTTTAGTGTCGAAAGCAAAGCCAAAGGTATCATCAAAGGCTTAGGCTTTACCGA
>CAYTOM010000128.1:0-4525 GCA_964439335.1 uncultured Peptococcaceae bacterium
CTATTAAAGCATATTTTTGATGCTTTCTTTTACTTTTTTCGCGACATAGGGATTATTCATAGTGTATAAATGAATACCCCGGACACCGTTGGCTAACAAATCGGTGATTTGGTCAACGGCGTAAGCGATACCGGCATCAACTAATGCTTTGGGATTGTGCTCGTAGCGCTGGACGATACGAGTGAATTTTGCCGGTAGGGAAGCACCGCACATGGTTACCATACGCTCGATTTGGCTTTTGTTGGTCACAGGCATGATGCCGGCGGAAATAGGCACATTGATACCTACGATTTCCGCACGCTCGCGGAATGCATAGAAAGAATTATTATCAAAAAATAATTGGCTGACTAAAACCTGTGCTCCGGAGTCTACTTTGTGTTTCAAGTTATGAATATCGCTGATAGCGTCGTTTGATTGGGGATGGACTTCCGGATAGCAGGCTCCGGCGATACCGAAATCAAAGGGCGAATTTTTGATATACTCTATTAAATCACAAGCGTGCAAAAAGTCATTTTTCGGGGGGATATTAGGATTGATATCACCTCGTAATGCCAAGATATTATCAATGCCATGAGCGCTTAAATCAGCTAAAATGCTGTCGATGCTGTCTTTGTCGGCATTGACACAGGTCAAATGAGCCATTGTGTCAATTTGATATTTGCTTTTGATATAGCCGGCGATATCGCGAGTGTTGGTATCGCTGGGATTGCCACCGGCACCGTAGGTCACAGAGATAAAATCCGGGCGTAATTCTTGGATTTCGTCAATAGCAGCATAAATTTTTTCCGGCGAAGCGGTAGTCTTTTTGGGTGGAAAGACCTCACAAGAAAATATGGGGCGATCCTCTTTAAATTTTTCATTGATATGCATAAAAATACCCTCCTTAGGGATTTAATACTCGAAAAGGCAATTGCTCTGCACAATATAAGTATTAAAGAAATATTGGTTTAATTAATATTAATGAACTATTATAATACTTTTTGGCGTATTTAGCAACTATTTTTATCGCTGGGGATTTCAGTGCGGTGATAATTTGTCTTTATTTTAAAAATATCGGTTTTATGCTGAAAAAACTTTTGCAGATTTGTTAAAAAAACAGATAAAACTCTTTCTATTTAGCTTGAAAAAGGGTACAATATAATAATTAGGGAAAATGGGAGGAGCTTTATGAAAAGGTTAGGAGCAAGTGTATTGCTGATAGCATTTTTAGGCACGCTGGGTCTATGTGGCTGTGGCCGTGAGGATAATGAAACGCAAGCTGTCCAAAAGGTAGTGCGTATTGCGACGGATTTGCGTGCTGATGATGCGGCTTATCGTCAGCTCAAGCGCTTTGCCCAAAATATAGATGATTTGAGCGAGGGTCAATTTAAGATAAAACTTTATGAAAGTGGCAAATGGGACGCCGATGATGCACTGTTAGATTATTTAGATACGGGAGCGGTAGAAATGGCGTGTGTCGCGCATGATAAATTAACCGCGCAAATTCCCCAGTATGAATTATACAGCTATCCGTCGCTTTTTAGCGATGCCGAGCAAGTCGGTAAGTATGCTTTGTCCGAGGCAGGGCAAACGGCATTAAATTTAAGCAGTGAGTATAAAATGTTAGGCTTTGGGGCTAATGGCTATAGCTATTTTTTGCACAAATATTGGGCAGAAAATTATTATAATTACAAGGGCACCAGCTTTTATGCTCAGATTTCTCAAACCAGTGCCAATGCGTTAAAAAATTTGGGCATAGGTATCAATATCGGAGAAAACAATACCCCCGGCTTTAATCATATCGTGACCGAGGGCTATTTAGCCTATTTAGAGCAGGTCAATGTAGTCAATGAAAGTAACTATGTCAGCGACCCTGATGTGTATTATAATTTGGAATTAGTAGCGGTTAGTCGGAAATTTTGGAATGATTTAAGCGCAGATGAGCAAGCGATGATTACCGAGGCGTTTAATACGGCATTAAAAGAGGAATGTGCTTACCAAAAAGGGCGAGAATTCCGCGAAATTTTGGCTAATGGTGGAGTGAGCTTTATACCTTGGAGTGCAAACAGTAAGCAGGCGGCGTATCAGGCGTTGCGCCCGTTGAGTGAAAATTATATCCGCGAGAGTCAAAATATTTTGGGGGGATATTTCCTCCCGGTAAGCGTGATAGGAAACGAGGAGGGTATGTGATGGCAGAAACTATTATGTTAGTCGAAGATGAAACCAGTATCCGCGAAACTATGGCAGAGTTTTTAGGCGAAGAGGGTTTTGAGATAATCCAAGCCGCCGATGGGTTGGAGGCGTTGGAACTATTTAAGGAGCATAATCCTGATTTAATAATTTTGGATTTAATGCTTCCCAAGCTAGATGGTCTAGAGGTCTGCAAGGCAATTCGCCAAAAATCCAATGTGCCGATTATCATGGTGACAGCTCGTGACGAGGAGATAGACAAGCTATTAGGATTAGAATTAGGTGCTGATGATTATATCACCAAGCCCTTTAGTTTGCGTGAGATGAAAGCTCGTATCAAAGCGGTCTTGAGACGCACCGGATTTCAAGCCGGAGTTGAGGAACATAAAATTACCTTTGGCGCTTTGGAAATCAATACCGACCGTCGTGAGGTACGAATGAATAATAAAATAGTGGAGCTGACTCCGTCGGAGTATGCTATACTAACTACTTTGAGCCAAAATGTCGGCAGACCGTATTCCAGATTGCAGCTTTTAAATGCTACTTTAGGCGAAAGCTACGCCGGATATGAGCGAGCTATCGATACTCATGTGTCTAATTTGCGTAAAAAAATAGAGCCGAATCCGCAAAAGCCAATTTATATTTTGACTGTCTATGGCTTGGGCTATAAATTTGGTGATGATTATGAAACTATCAGCTAAAATCAATACCTTAATTATTTGTATAGTTTTAGTGACCGGCATAGTGGTAGGGTCATTGGCAGTAGAGGCAACGACTAATTCGTTTGAGGACTTTACCAATGAATTATGGCAGTATCGTATCGCTACCCAATCGAAATATTATTTGGATTACTATATAGCGAACGGCTACAGCTGGGACGGTGTCGAATATGTGGCAGATTACCAGCAGTCGAGCAGCAACCAATCACAGCGTTTTTTGGACATTACGACGATCAATGTCATTTTGATCGATGCCGATGGGCAGATTTTAGTGCATCCGGAGAAAGGCATGATCGGAGGGCATATTTCGCAAAATTTATTGCCTTATGGTACCTATTTAAAGTTAGCTGATGGCAAGACCGTAGGCTATATTTTCCCTGATGCGTATTTTAATAGCAGGTTTTGGCATTTAGAGCAGATGTTTTCCCATCGAGTGCTGGTAGCTATCGTGCGAGGAATTATTTTGACGAGTATCTTTGCGATGCTTTTGGGTGTCGCACTATCCAAAACGATTGTGACTCCGTTAAAAGAATTGCTCGGGGCTATTTCGCAGATGTCCAAGGGTGATTTTAATAAGCATTTGCCGGTATACTCCGATGATGAATTAGGCGAATTATCACGCTCATTTAATGCGATGGCAGATGAGATAGATAATGAGACAGCTATCCGTCAGCAGATGTTTGCCGATATCAGCCATGAATTAAAGACGCCGCTAACAGTTTTAGCGACCAAATTAGAAACATCATTAGAACGCAACAAGCCGTTAGATACGGTAGATGTGGCAGCATTGTATGATGAGGTCATCAGGCTGAAAAGTATGGTCGGCGAGATGCAGGATCTCAGCCGTTTGGAGGCTAAGCAGACGGTTTTAAATAAAACATTGGTCGATTTTAAGACATTCTTTAGCGAATTTTTAGTTTTGATAGAGGCAGAGGCAGAGGACCGCAAGATCGATTTTCAGGTGCAAATCGCTCCGACGGTGGATTATTGCTATGCCGATCCCTATCGTTTAAAGCAAATCGTGCTGAATTTGATCAATAACGCCCTGCGCTATACACCGGAGGGTGGCAAGGTCGAGCTGAAAATAGAAAGTGATGAGCGAAATTTCATCATTACGGTTAATGATACCGGTATGGGTATTTCGCCGGAGGATTTGCCGTATATTTTCCAGCGGTTTTATCGGGCGGAAAAATCTCGTGAGCGGTCACGAGGTGGTTCGGGATTGGGATTGGCTATTACCAAAGGCTTCGTCGAAGCCCATGGCGGTAGTATCAGTGTCGAAAGTACCCTGGGCAAGGGTAGCAGTTTTTTGGTGAAATTACCATTATATCGAGAGGAGGATGAAATATGAGTGCAAATAATGAGGCAATAGATACAAATTGTGAAGAAATGGCGGAAATGGCGTCGAAATACGGCTATGACATCCTCTGCGATGATGGGGTGAACGAAGTAGCGGTTATGGCTAATGAGGAGGCTACCGACCCTAACTGTGATCGGGCGGCAAAATTAGTCAAACGATTTGGTTATGATGTGGTTTGCGGTGTCGAAGAAAAATAATATAGAAAATAGATAGAAAAATTAAGCTAAATAAAACCAAACAAAAAACCTGTTTCTTTTGAGAAACAGGTTTTTATGTT
>CAYTOM010000129.1:0-3454 GCA_964439335.1 uncultured Peptococcaceae bacterium
ATTTTTCTGCTAAAGTAAACTCAGGCATAATCCTGCCGTCTGTTAAAAACTGCCTGCATTCCCCATAAAACCATGGTCTGCCTAATGCTCCGCGCCCAATCATCACTCCATCGGCACCGGTGAGTGCTAAAATATTAGCGCAATCATCAAGCGTATTTACATCACCATTAGCCAAAATAGGGATACTAACCGCCTCTTTCACCCGAGCGATCTCAGTCCAATCAGCTTTTCCGCTATAATACTGACTGCGTGTCCGCCCATGCACCGCCAATAAATCAGCTCCGGCGTCCTCCATAGTTTTCGCAAATTCCACCGCATTAATGCTGTTTTCATCCCAGCCAAGGCGCATCTTGACACTGATAGGCACATCTACAGCAACTTTCATTGCACGCACTATATCCGCCGCCAATTTAGGATTTTGCATCAAAGCACTGCCTTCGCTGTTTTTCACCACTTTCGGCACCGGACAGCCCATATTAATATCAATAATCCGCGCTCCATACTCGCAGGCTATCCGAGCACCCTCTGCCATTGTCTCCGGCTCCGAGCCAAACAACTGAATGCTCACATAGTCCTCTTCATCAGCAGTATCCAACAATTCAAAGGTCTTTTTATTCTTATAAGTCAGAGCCTTGGCGCTGACCATCTCCGAATATTCTAGCCCACAGCCAAATTTACGCGCCATCAAGCGAAATGCTTTATCCGTCACACCTGCCATCGGAGCCTGCACGATAGGATTAGCTGCCAATATTTCTTTAAGCATCGTTTTCATCCTCATCTACAAAGCGCAATGTCCGCTCCTTTAAATTGCTCCCACAGAAACAATTAGCAAAAATCTGCCTAGCTTCCTCTAAATGCTCATGCGGATTGGTCATCGCCGGCGAAAAATGCGTAAACCACAATTCGCCCACTTGGGCATCACGCGCCATTTCCGCTGCTTCACGATAAATCATATGCCCCTTTTCCTTGGCACTTTGCCATTTCTCATTATCACCGTATAGACCCTCGGCGACAAATAAATCGCTGTCCTGTGCCAATCTTACAATATCTGCCGATGGGCGACAGTCTGTCGCATAGCTGACTTTGAGCCCGCGTCTTTCCGGACCCATCACCATATCAGGTGTAAAAGTTTTACCGTCGTACTCCACCGTTTCCCCTTTTTGCAAATGTTTCCAATACTCTACCGGCAAATCCAGAGCTTTCGCCTTTTCCACCGCAAATTTACCCTTTCTGGGCAAATACAAGCTGTAGCATAGGCAAGGCACACTATGTTTGACCGGCTGAGCAGTAATAATTAGCTCCCCTGCTTGAAACACACTTTGCTCTTTCCATGGCAATTCATGACAAATGACCTGAAAAGGCAAATGATTGCAAATCACCAAAAGTCCCTTGACTACCTTTTCTAAGCCCATACCGCCCCACAAATGCAAATCCTCGGTGCGCATACTATTACCCATCGTCATCAAAAGCCCCGGCAATCCTGCACTATGGTCACCATGAAAATGCGTAAACAAAATATGGTCGATGTCCTTGACACTGTACGATGACTGATATAGCGGCACCTGTGTCGCTTCGCCACAATCAATCAGCACACTTTTGCCATTATGTCGCACCAAAAGCGCTGTCAAATATCTTTTCGGCAAAGGCATCATTCCGCCCGTCCCCAGCAAACACACATCTAGCATCTTATTTCTCCTTATCCTTAGCATTCAATCGCGCCAGTATTTTAAGCCCATCTAAAGTCAAGTACGGATCGATATATTTCACCGTCTTGGACTGCGCACACACTATATCTGCCAATCCACCGGTCGCAACCACATTAACCTTAGCTAAATCATAGCCCATTTCCGCAGCAAATCTGCCGACCATACCATCGACCAAATCACAATACCCATAAATCAAGCCCGACTGGATAGCATTAGTCGTATTGCGCCCGATATAGCTTTTCGGTGCTACCAGCTCGACTTTGGGCAATTTAGCCGTATTGGCAAACAAAGCCTGCATCGATAAATCTACTCCCGGGACAATCGCCCCACCTAAATATTCACCTTTATCATTCACCGCACAAAAAGTCGTCGCTGTCCCAAAATCCACCAAAACTAACGGCGCCCCATACTTTTCGATACCGGCTACCGCATTAACAATTCTATCAGCACCTACTTCTTTCGGATTTTCATAGCGAATCATCAAGCCTGTCTTGATACCGGCGCCTACGATAAGTGGCGTAGTATGCAGATAATTCTCCGCCATTTTCTCTATATTACCGGTGATATCCGGTACGACCGAGGATATAATAGCCTCTGTCACATCCTGCATCTTTAAATGCGCCAAATGAAACAGCTGAGAAATAATCAAACCATACTCATCAGCGGTCTTGTGTCTGTCGCTACCGATACGCCAATGCGCCAATGCCTCATCTCCATCATACACACCGATGACCGTATTTGTATTACCAATATCAAAAGCTATCAGCATCGTTATTCCTCCCAATCCCTGCTATGAGTAGCGCGTTTCAAAGACTTGCCCAAAATTACCGTCAAAACCGTAGCGATAACTAATTCCACACTCGCTTGGGGTAATGCCGCCAAAGCCACATACACATTAATATATTTTAAAAGCACTGCCAAGCCCAAATATCCGATAGTATTAGTCAATGTCCCCACTATACCTGCTACTGCCAAAGCCAAGACCGGCTTTCTCCGCAACAATCTATAGCTATAATATGCTGTAATTCCAATCAATACTCTGGGCAAAATCCGCACGATAGGATCCGCCGGAATTGCCCCGGTCGGAGTTAAAAAGCTGTACACCCCAAAAATTAACCCCGTAAAGCCCCCGACTACCGGTCCTTCCAAAATAGCCGCCAAAATTACCGGCACATGCATAATCGTCGCTCTACCGGTCAAATTGGGAATTGGAAACATACCTAACCCCGTAGCCCCTAAGATAATCGCTATCGCTCCCATCATGCCGGCTACAGCCATTTGTCTGGTCGTCATTTTCTTTTTCATAAGCTCACCTCATTGATAGATTAGTGGCCGAAATAAAAAAGCTCTGTCTTTAGACAGAGCCGAAACGCAAGCCTCTCGCTTGCATACATCTTATCAGCCTGTCATATGGTGTCACAGACTCCCATTGACAGGTTATATTTTATATTATTTCTCCACTAATTGCAAGCAAGTTTTTATTATTGTACCAATCAAAGCCTCCCCAAATTGCCCCTTTTGCTCAATACGCATAATTTTCTCTCCTTTGGCAAATAATTTCTCAGTCCTATCTTTAGTTTAGCACAAACTACCTACTATAGGCAACTATATTTGTCGCCTGCATTTGATAATCGTTTCTTCACTAATTAACCAATCTAAATCGACATCAAATTTTTCAAAGGGCAAGACCTGTATGGTGATTTGCTCCGCAAAGCATAGTGCTGCCTTTTGCGCGTCTGCTCGTAATT
>CAYTOM010000129.1:3468-4497 GCA_964439335.1 uncultured Peptococcaceae bacterium
GCCCATACCTAAGCGATGCCCATAAATATCAAATGCCAATCCCGGCAAGATACATAAATCTATCTCTCTGGGCAAAATTAATTTTTCTTTCCTACGCACAGGCTCCGCCATACCCAAAGCACCGGCAGTAGTTTCGTCCTCTAAGCTAAAACGGTAAAAATCCATCGCATAGCTTTCATTATCAGTGACCGGTACCGCGATAATTTTTCCCTCGGCTAAACCCCTGCGGACAATTTCCGCCGTCCCCATTTCCGAACCAAACGACAGGTACAAAGCCACCACCTTGGCTCTCTGCCACATTTCGCTCTGAAATAAATTTTCCGCCGCCAGATGGCTTTTCTGCTCTCTATCACTAATCGCCTTGCGAATAGCTTTATATTTCACACGCAATTCATTTTTATCCATCATAATTCTCCTAAAATAAGCACTTTAAAGAGAAAGAGCCATGCCCTGCATCGCTCTTTTCTAATCACATTTTAATTTACCGCAAAATCCACTTTTATTTCGAGCCATGGTAAAATCAAGGACTTTGCCATTTGCCCTACAGTATAGGTGTGGGTTATATCCTTGGCAAAGGTGTAAACAGTAAAAATCTCATTTTCCATATCGATTATCCAATACTCTTTAACGCCGTATTCTTGATAAGCATGAAATTTATACTTGCGGTCATTAAAGGCATTTCCATGAGATAATATTTCCATCACCACTGTCGGAAATTCCTTTTCATCACATACAACAGAAATATCAGGGATTAGATAGGTATTTTGGTCAAAACGATATCCATAGGCTTGTATCACCATGCATTCTCTCTTTTTATCGCGCAATGAGGCTTGAATAGCACCGCTTAATAACTGATGCTTCATACTGGGACTGGGAGACATTAAAACTAAACCTTGAAATAATTCATAGTAAATTTCACTATTCGATAGTTCACGATATTCATCAAAGCTCACCAATGGTAATGACATATCAATCCCTCCTTTTAATTTTAGTATAGCACAAACCTTTTTTATTTACAAGCAAAATCCC
>CAYTOM010000130.1:0-4492 GCA_964439335.1 uncultured Peptococcaceae bacterium
CTACTGCACCCATGTCTCCTTTTGCTCTATCGCGATGACCGACAGTGCCACTGGTAGCCTCTTTTTCACCGACAATTAACATATGCGGTACTTTCTGCATTTGGGCTTCACGAATCTTGTAGCCGATTTTTTCATTGCGTCCATCGACCTCGACACGCACCCCAGCCTCTAATAATTTATTAGCGACCTCATCAGCATAATCCTTAAACTTATCGGTAATCGGCAATACTACTGCTTGTACCGGTGCCAACCAAGTCGGGAATGCGCCGGCAAAATGCTCGGTCAAAATACCGATAAAACGCTCGATACTGCCAAAGCAGGTACGATGCACCATAACCGGGCGATGTTTCTCGCCGTCCTCACCGATATAGCACATATCAAATTTCTCCGGCATCTGGAAATCTAACTGGATAGTACCACACTGCCAGGTTCTGCCCAAGGAATCTTTCAAATGGAAATCGATTTTCGGACCATAAAATGCGCCGTCGCCCTCATTGACGATATAATTCATACCCATTTCAATCAAAGACTCACGCAAAGCCTCGGTAGCCTTTTCCCACAAAGCATCATCGCCCATCGAATCCTCCGGTCTGGTGGACAATTCGACATGATATTCAAAGCCAAAGAGCTTGTAAATACTGTCAATCAAAGTAATAACGCCTTTGACCTCAGAGGTAATTTGCTCCGGTAGCATAAAGATATGCGCATCGTCCTGAGTAAAGGCTCTAACACGCATTAAACCGTGCAAAGCACCTGATAATTCATGACGATGTACCAATCCCAACTCACCCCAGCGCAACGGCAAATCACGATAGCTATGCAAGGTGCTATTGTAAAGCAAAATACCACCCGGGCAGTTCATCGGTTTGATTGCATATGGCTCCTCATCAATTTCGGTGAAGTACATATTATCATGATAATGATCCCAGTGACCGGAGCGCTCCCACAATACTCTATTCATAATTAACGGAGTTTTGATTTCCTGATAGCCTGCTTTGCGATGTACTTCTTTCCAGTAGTTCTCCAATTCATTACGCAAAATCATGCCTTTCGGGTAAAATAGCGGGAATCCGGGTGCCTCATCTACAAAAGTAAACAATTGCAATTCTTGACCTAATTTACGATGGTCACGGCGTTTTGCTTCTTCTAATAAGAATAAATACTCGTCCAAATCGGTCTTTTTCGGGAAACAAGTACCATAAATACGCTGAAGCATCTTGTTTTTCTCGCTACCACGCCAATAAGCTCCGGCAACACTCATTAATTTAATAGCTTTGACATAGCCGGTATTTGGCAGATTCGGACCTGCACATAAATCCAAAAATTCACCGTTTTGATAGGTCGTGATAACGGCATCTTCCGGCAAATCCTCAATCAATTCTACTTTGTAGGGCTCTTCTTTAGCTTTAAATAACGCTAAGGCATCGGCACGAGAAATTTCTTTGCGGATATACTCTTGATTTTCCTTGACGATTTTTTGCATTTCCTCTTCGATTTTGCCCAAATCCTCCGGAGTAAATTTATGCTCGCTGTCTAAATCGTAGTAAAAGCCATCTTTAATAGCCGGACCGATTGCTAATTTAGTCCCGGGGAACAATCTCACTACAGCCTCAGCCAAAATGTGCGAGGCACTATGACGAAAGACATGCTTGCCCTCTTCATCATCAAAAGTATAAATAGCTACTTTGGCATCTTGAGTAATCGGGTGATTTAAACCGACAGTCTCCCCATCTACCCCTGCGGCTACAGCTTTTTTAGCTAAGCCATTGCTAATATTTTTGGCAATTTCCAATGGTGTAACGACATCACCATCAAAAGTTCTGACCGAATTATCCGGCAGAGTAATGTTTAACATTTTAATTCCTCCCTAAAAATTTTCCAAAATAAAAAATTCCCGTCCCATTTGGGACGAGAATCTATTTTTCCCGTGTTTCCACCCAAGTTGAAGCAATTAGCTCCCACTCTTGATCCTTTAACGGAGATAAACCGACTATGGTTCGCCATAGCTACTCAGAGGCGGTAAGGACAAAACCGGCATAGATGCTTTCAGCCAGGGCATCACTCTCTACAATGCTATAATTCTGCACTCATATCCTCATCAAAGCGTTTTACTTATTGTAATATTTTTATTATAATCCATTTCAAAGGATTGTCAAGTGGTTAAATTTCACTTTAGCCTACTTTTTATTGTAAATGCTTCTGCTAAGCGCGCTATTTTTTAATTATAAATTTTTTCTTTATAAATACCGATTTTAATTGTTTGCTATAAATTATTATAAATCAAGTCCGGGGCTTTATCTTTGACTTATCCTTGACATCTCGTCAATATCCCGTATAATAAAAGATAAGAAAACAAATTGCCCTGACATCAAAATTTATTTGCGATGGAAGCCTGCATGATAATTTTTCTCGTATCTATGGCTATACCTCGCGGTATAGCCTTTTTTATTTCAAAGGAGCTGAAGTGATATGGATAGCCGTGTAGCTGTCATTGCCATCATTATCGAAGATTTTAGTGCCGCTGAGCAAGTAAACAATATCTTGCACGAATACGGTAATTACATTATCGGGCGTATGGGTATACCCTATCCCAGCCGCAAAATCAATTTGATTAGCGTCGCTGTCGATGCTCCGCAGGATATCATCAGTGCTATCTCCGGCAAAATCGGTCGCTTAAAGGGCGTCAGTGCCAAGACCGTACTTTCTAATGTCGTTTCCGGCGAAAAATAACTGCGAGTTAAGAATTTTCTTTGCTCAAAGCAATCATCGCCCGGTTATCTACCTAATTTAATACACGATTTATACAATCTGACACCAAAATACCTTTTGCGGTGGAAGCCTGTTAACCTCATTTTGACTACAGACTGCACCCTAGGTGCAGTCTTTTTTATTTACGGAGGTGCTTTATTTGTCTAAACCAATGATCGGTGAATTATCCTTTAAAAGTAAAATATTTCTCTTGCTTTTCCCTTTAATTTGCGCCCTATGTGCCCTGTGCGTAGGACGCATGGATATTTCGATAGCGGAAGTTTTTCACGCTCTCCTCTCTCGTTTTAATAATGATATAACTGTCAGTAATTACACCTACGCTACTATCTGGAATTTACGCCTGCCACGCATTTTATTAGCATTAATTGTCGGCTTGGGGTTATCGCTCTCCGGTTTAGCTTTCCAAAGCCTCTTTTCTAACCCTCTCGCTACGCCCGATACTTTAGGTGTAGCCAGTGGAGCGTCCTTTGGAGCGGCGCTAGGTATATTATTAGGATTCAAGCTCCTCGCTATTCAATTATGTGCGTTTTTCTTTGGCTTAATCGCTGTATTTTTGACCTATATCGCCGCCGATGGGCAAAAGCGGGGCACAGTCAGCATGATTTTAGGCGGTATTATGATTGGTTCGCTTTTTAGTGCGCTGGTCTCCTTAGTCAAATACACTGCCGATACTGATTCGCAACTGCCGGAAATCACCTATTGGCTGATGGGCTCTCTCCAACAGGCGAGCTTTCCCTCGCTAAAAATCGGCGCACCGATCATCATAATTTCTGCTTTGATACTATACTTTTTGCGTTGGCGTTTAAACATTTTACCCCTAAGCGATGACGAAGCCAGAGCCAGTGGCATCAATATCAAACTTTTGCGGCTTATCACGATCATCTGCGCCGCTATGATGACCGGAGCCTGCATCGCCATGTGTGGACAGGTAGGCTGGGTAGGATTGCTTATACCCCATATCTGCCGCATGAAATTCGGCAACAATCATTTATCCTTAGTCCCGGCGTGTGCCTCCTTGGGAGCCGGATTTATGGTCATCGTCGATACCATGGCGCGCAGTATGTGGGCAAGTGAAATCCCAATCTCTATCCTGACCGCCATCATCGGCGCACCATTTTTCATCATTCTCATGCGGCGCACAGGAGGTTGGCAATAATGAAATTAGCAGTCAAAGACGGTTCTTTTGGGTATCACAAAAGCTCTACCCTCTTTCAAAATATTAATTTTTCGATCACCGATGGCGATATTTTAGCTATCCTAGGGCCTAATGGTGCCGGCAAAACTACCATGCTTAAATGTATCATGGGCTTACTCAGCTGGCGTAGCGGTGCCAGCTATCTCAACGACGCCGATATCCGCAATTTTTCCACTGCGGATTTATGGCAGCAAATCGCCTATGTACCCCAAGCCAAAGGCGTGTCCTCTGCCTATAGTGTCGAGGAAATGGTACTTTTGGGGCGGAGCAGTCATTTAAACCCCTTTGCCAAGCCACAAAAAAGCGACTTGGAATTGGTTGACAGCCTTTTAGACAGACTGCATATCACCAAATTAAAAGGCAAACGCTGTAATTGCTTGAGCGGTGGTGAATTACAAATGGTCTTAATTGCCAGAGCTTTGGCTACCCAAGCCGGTATTTTAGTTTTAGACGAGCCGGAAAGCAATCTGGATTTCAAAAACCAGCTGTTGGTTTTAGATACGATTTCCTCCTTGGCTAACGAGGGCA
>CAYTOM010000131.1:0-4480 GCA_964439335.1 uncultured Peptococcaceae bacterium
TACTTCGGCGAGCAGAGTGGAGCGCGCTATCCGCCATGCGATAGAGCTGGCTTGGAGCAGGGGTCATGTGGATATGATGGTGAAATATTTCGGCTATACGATCAATACGGAAAAAGGCAAGCCGACTAATAGCGAGTTTATCGCGATGGTGGCGGACAAGATTCGCTTGTCGATGAAAAATAAGTATTAAATTGCCAACGATACACATAAAAAGGCTTTTAAAATGAAGAAAAAGCGTATATAATAAAGGGCAGAGGGGTTAGCTGTCCTTTATTATTTTTTTATGGGGAGTAAAATTGATGGTTGCGAATAATAGTGAAAGTAATGTCGAAAATAATATGGCAAGCAATAAAAATACGGAGAATCAGGAAAATATTTTGCGCTATATTGCCGAGGCGGTGCGCCCATTGACCGAGGAGGAAATCGCCAATGGCTTGGGCTTTGATACGGTGGAAAAATTGGTCGAAATGAAGAGTGCAATATTAGCCTTGGAGGAAAAGGGCGATTTGGTGCTCACTCGCAAAGGAAAATTAGGCACACCGGAGCAGTTAGGTTTGTTAGTCGGCAAAATCAATCGCCATGCGCGGGGGTTTGGCTTTTTGGTGGTAGATAGCCCGAATATGGAGGATATTTTCATCGCTCCGGACGATTTAGCGTCCGCTCAGCACAATGATCGGGTTATTGTGCGTATCAAAAGACAGGCTACAGATGATAAAAATGGCAAGCATTATCGGGCGGAGGGCGAGGTTATCCGCATTTTGGAGCGTGCTTCAACCAAAATAGTAGGTACTTTTGAAAAGCACAAGGGCTATGGTTATGTAATTCCCGATGATCCCAGATTTGGCGGTGATATTTTTATTCCGCCGGATGGGGTGAACGGAGCTACTAATAAGATGAAAGTTTTGGCAGAAATTACGCAGTTTGCGCAGAATAAGCGTAATGCCGAGGGTATCATCGTAGAAATTATCGGCGCGGTTGATGAAGTCGGAGTGGATACATTGTCGATAATGTATCAGTATGATTTACCACGCGAATTTCCGCCGGAGGTCTTGGCAGAGGCGGAAAAATTGCCGGATAAAGTGGAGCCGGCGCAATTAGCCGGCAGACGAGATTTGCGCGATAAAGTGTTGGTAACGATTGACGGTGCCGATGCCAAAGATTTAGACGATGCGGTGTCTTTAGAAATATTAGACGATGGGAAATGGCGTCTGGGCGTGCATATCGCCGATGTGACTGCCTATGTGGCTGAGGATAGTGCGCTGGATTTAGAGGCGCGCCAAAGAGCTACGAGTGTGTATTTGGTTGATAGAGTTTTGCCGATGTTGCCACCAAAATTATCTAACGGGATTTGCAGCTTAAATCCGCATGAGGATAGATTGGCGTTAAGTATCGTGATGGATATCGATTACAATGGAGTAGTGCAAAATCAGGAAATTTTCACCTCGGTGATTAATACTCGTCACCGTTTGACCTATGATGAGGTCAATCTGATGTATGCCAATCAGGAAAATATGCGCGAAAGATATGCGGATATCTGGGAAATGATCGAGCAAATGGGCTTTTTGCAGGAAATTTTGTTTCACAAACGCCTGTATCGTGGGGCGCTGGATTTTGAATTTCCCGAAAGCAAGGTCATTTTAGATGAGCAGGGCAAGCCGATTGAGATAAAAAGCCTAGTTCGTGGTAAAGCCGAGCGTGTGATTGAGGAATTTATGCTCTGTGCCAATGAAACTATCGCCGAAAATTATTATTGGCTGGAGATACCGTTTTTGTATCGTGTGCATGAGGCTCCGAAAGCCGACAGTATCAATGATGTCAAGCAGTTTTTGCAGATTTTTGGCTATAAGCTAAAAGGTAGTACAGAGCAAATTCATGCTAAGGATTATCAAAAGATTTTGCATAAAATCAAAGGTAAGCCCGAGGAGCGGGCGATTGCCGGTGTGATGCTACGCTCGATGAATCATGCGCGCTATGAAGCGAGCAAAGATGAGCATTTTGGGCTGGCGTGTGAATATTATACTCATTTTACTTCGCCGATCAGACGCTATCCTGATTTGGCTATTCATCGCATGATCAAGGAAATGATGGCAAATGAGGGGATTTTGGCAGAAAATCGTCGTACTGATTTGCAAAATAGAATGGAAAACTATGCGCTACATTCGTCTATGCGGGAAAAAGTTGCCGAGGAAGCCGAGCGTGATAGTGTAGATATGAAAATGGCTGAGTATATGCAGCCGTTTATCGGCGAGATTTTTAGCGGAATTATCAGCGGAGTGACCTCTTTTGGTTTCTTTGTGGAATTGGAAAACTCAGTAGAGGGACTGGTGCATATTTCGACCTTGGTCGATGATTTTTACCATTTCCGCCAGGAGAGCTATAGTTTAATAGGCGAGCATACCAAGCAAATTTTTAAGCTCGGTCAGCCGGTGCAGGTCAAGCTGGTACGCGTGAATTTATTGGAGCGACAGATAGATTTTGAGTATATCAGCGAAGTTTTATAAATAAGTTAAATATAAATAAGTTATATAAAAATCTTCTTTTCTTTTTTGCCCATTATTGCAAAAATTTTGCTTGTTAAATTTGGTTAGGCACACTATACTAATACACAAGGCAATTTTTTAGATGGAATAAAGGAAGGTTAAAAGTGAAGAAATTACTTAAAGGTATAGCTTATTTTGAGAGCACAGAGACCATGTGCATAGGTAGTGATATTCCGGGGGAATTAGGCAAGATTTATGATTTTGCACCGAATAGTGCTATTGTAGGGCATAAATTTGCCTTGCTTTTACGAGCTGAGGGCTTTGGAATCAATGATTGCGAGCAAGTAAATATTAACTTTACGCCGGCTTTGGCTGATGGCGAATTTGAATTATCGGATAGACGATTGCAGCGCTGGCAGGGCTATGTCAATGTAGGCTTGGATAGGGATAAATTGGCAGCTACCCCTGCCAAGGAGCGCACACTTTTATTGGTAGCGAATACCGAAAAAATCTTGAGCGAATGCTTTGCCCAAAACGATGAGGAAAAAAGCGTGATTCATGAGGCAGCGCAAAGTATCGTAATGTATGGTGAAAAATTAGAGATTCCTTATTTAGAAAAGAAAGATAAAAATTTTGAAGCGATCGTGAGCTTTAATTTGCTCAATGATAATAGCTGTAGAATTATCCTCACAGTCAAGGATTTAGAGGGCAAGCTCTTGCAAAAGCGCGAGATAGCTCATGCTACAAGCTACGAGGCGGCATTAGACCATGCCGGGACGATTTTGGTACGCAAAAATCGCGTGGTAGTGAAGCCGAAAAATAATGTGCATACGAAAAATGTACAGCCTTTAGAGATAGTTTTAGGTGAGGAATAATGAAAGTGACAGGTGTATTAGTATGATACATCTGTTTTTTTCTTAGGAGATTTCGCAAAAGAAAAAGTTAAAAAATCCATGAAAAGTGCAGCTGAGTCTTGAATTTAAGCACTTTATGTATTATAATAAATTAGTTATAGTGTCTACAAAATCAGAGCAGGTCTTGGAGGATGATTTATGAAAAGTATGACAGGTTATGGGCGCGGTGAAAGCGAAAGCAATGAATTGCGCATGACTGTGGAGATAAAGACAGTAAATAATCGTTACTGTGAGATCATAGTCAAGCAACCGCGGCAATATATGGCTTTAGAGGATAAAATCAAAAAATATATTTCGGCGCATATTGAGCGTGGGAGAGTAGAGGTCTTTATCAATACTAAAGAAAAGTTAGAAAATTCCAATGAGGTAAAAATCAATTATGCTCAAGCTCTGGAATATAATGAGGCTTTGAAAAAGTTAGCTACTGAGGTGGGCATAGATTATACTCCGGATGTGTATCGGTTGTTAAATTTGCCGGATGTTTTGCATCATGAAGACGAAGAGGCAGATTTAGATGAAATTTGGGCTTTGCTGGAGCAGGCATTAAACCAAGCATTGATGCAGCATTTGCAGATGCGCCAAAATGAGGGCAATTTGATTTTAAATGATATGCTGCAAAAGCTGGCAAATTTAGAGGGCTTGGCTGAGCAGGTGAGCAAGCGTGCTCCGTTGGTAGCGGAGAATTATCGGCAAAAATTGGAGAGCCGTTTGAGCGATGTCTTAGGTGCGAATGAGCTTGACCAAGAGAGATTGGCGCAGGAAGTGGCTATTTTCGGCGAAAAATGCTGTATAGATGAGGAATTGGTACGCTTGCAGAGCCATTTTGGGCAGTTTAAAACTATTGTCGCGGATAATGGCAGTATTGGGCGCAAGCTGGATTTTCTCATCCAAGAAATGAATCGCGAAACTAATACTATCGGCTCTAAGGCTAATGATTTAGAGATTACTTCTTTGGTAGTTGAAATGAAAAGCGAGTTAGAAAAGCTGCGTGAGCAGGTGCAAAATATCGAGTATAAAGCGGTGGAATAATCTTGAATACATTTCCGAAAAAAGGGTTATTATTGGTAATATCGGGACCATCCGGTG
>CAYTOM010000132.1:0-4480 GCA_964439335.1 uncultured Peptococcaceae bacterium
GCACTTTTCGCAAAATATTTCTACCCTTACCGATTCATACGAGCTGAAAATAATCCGCTTTAAACGCAAATTTCCACCGCAAAATTTACACACGCAGCGTTTGGTACGGCGTTTGAGCATCGCTATACGGTCATCGGAATTAAAATCCTTCATTGCGCCGTCCTTTTTGATTTCTCTGCTTTCTATATCCATCTTTCTCACCTCTTCGTTTAATCAAAAATAAGAGAAGTGAGGACTCACTTCTCTTATCTGCATAGTTTATCTTAGAACTCTTCAGCAAAGATCTGATATACCGGTGCGCCTTCGCATTGTGCCGGGAATCTGACGCCGCCCAAAGCTGCGACAGTTGCTGCAAAGTCGATCTGACGGATAATACGGTCAGTCTCATAGCCTTCTTTTAAGCCTTTACCTGCGGCGATAAAGATCGGAGATACCGAGGTCTCACCCTCACCATAAGTGGTGGACAAGCAGTCAGAGTGGTCAAAGTTATAGCCCTCAGCATGCCATACGATAATATCGCCGGCTTCCGGACCGCCCTGCCCAAGCAATACAGCATCACGATTACGCAAAGCTACAGATACTACTCTGTGACTGGTCTTCTTATCTTTATAGCCGTAAAGCGCCGTCATAATTTCTTCTTCTAATTCGTATTGATCTTTCGGATCAACGATACCATCATACTCTACGCCATCAACGGTGCGTTTGTCACGACCTTTGATATTCAAATAGATATGGCCTTCACGCTGGCAGACAGCTTTGGTCTTAGTCCAGTCGATTTCGCCGATTCTATTGCCGTTAGCATCGCGTTTGAGGACAGTATAGCCTAATTCCTCCATAACCGGAGTAGAGATACCGTTTAAGTCGCACAACATCGGGACATCATGCTTCGGAGCTACCTGAGCATGGTCGGAGAAAATCATAATAGTCCAACCCTCATCTAAGAAATGCAAGAATTTGCCCAAATAATAGTCGCACTGGATATAGAGGTTTCTCATCCATTTTTCAGCCATTTCCACCGGATTGCGGTTGAAATCACGATCTGCCAAATGTTTGATAAATTGATGCTCCTCGACATCGATAGAGTGGAAGTGAGAGAATACGACATCTAAATTTTCTTTTTCAATCAAATAATGCAAGGCATCAGCCTGCCAATCAGCTACGCCATACCAGTCATTTAACATACACTCGGTGATGAGCATATCGTCCTGCTTGCCATACATGGACAAGGTAGCCGGATAGCCTACATTTTCGCAAACTTCTTTGTATAATCTTTTCGGATGCCAGACGGTATCATTATCAATAGCCATACCAAAGGAAACAGCCATCGTTAAAGTCTTGCCCTCCGGATCCATTTTTAAGAGACGCATATTTCTGGTCATTTTAATAATATTGCCTTCCGGAGTTAAGCCTTCGTCTAAAATACTGCGTACCGGTACGCCTAATGGCATGACAGCGATCGGGTCAGTATCGGATTTTTTCTTGTAAACAGCGATAGTATCATAAATGCCTTGCTCATTTTTCAAAATCAAGCATGGTCTTCTCAAATAGCCCAAGGATAATAACAAGGTGCATTCTTTGGCATCTGCCGGAGCATTAGCCCAACCGGTAGCCGGTTTAATCGGAGAGCGAACCATATCATGGTTTAATTCACTGGCTTTGCAGCTTGCTTGACCTTCTTTATAAAGCATAGCTTTACGAGATTGTTTTTTCGGCTGACCGGCAGCGGAATACAAGTTAGCAGTTTCCTCTTCTTCCTGCTCTTCTACTTCTAAATCAGTAACTACGCAAGCAGCACTGGCTTCAATAGGAGCTTTAGGAATAAATTCTACTTCTTTAAATTCTTCGTTTGCTGCAAAGATAAACTGCACATCGGCTAAAGCTACCGCACCATTCGGTACACCGGGAGCGGTACCGTCAACTACCATCAAATTCGGGCTGGACGAAGATGGTGGCCATGCAGAACCGGGCCAATGCCAAACCAAAGTTTTCTTGCCTGCTTCGGCAAAGACATTCCACAATTGCTCTGCTTTACAGTTTCTGGAGTCAATATTGTAATCGATTTCGTCGATGTCATCACCTTTACGGAAGAAACCGGTGATACCATGGACATTAGAATAACAGCCACAAGCCAAAGTAGTCCACATCGGCGGAGTAACAGTCGGATGACCGCCTAACATTACCAAGTCATGCCTTTGTGCGCCACGCTCAATATACTGTTTAACATTTGGCATATAGCCTTCGTCTACATACTTTCTGGTCAGGCGAGGGTCCATACCGTCAACGCCTAAAAGTAAAATTTTGTCGGAAAATGTTTTTCTACTTACCATAAATAATTCCTCCTTAAAAAGTTTATTATCAAGCTATGCCTTTATTTTAATTACCATAGCCTGATGTGAATAGTACCCAAAAACAAATTTTATTTTGAATTGCTATATATTTTTTTATATATCGGCATTATAATTGGGGCAAAGTCTTTACTTTTTTAGCTAATTGCACTATAATGTGTTATAGTATCGATTTTGCATTTATTTATATGTTGTATTTTGTTTTTGGGAGGGATAAATGTGAATCTAAAACACTTAGAATATTTCATAAAAGTGGCTGAGCTTGGCTCTATTTCTAAGGCAGCTAATATGTTTTATCTAAAACCCAGCAATTTAAGCTCGTGCATGAAAAAACTAGAAGAAGATTTTGGTGCCGTTTTATTTATCCGCAATACTAAAGGCGTAATTTTGACTTCAGAGGGTCGCGATGTACTGGAGTGGGCAAAAAATGTCTTATCCTCCAGGCAAGAACTTTTGCTAAAATTTCAAGCCCAAAACCATTCATTAAATAACATCGATAATTCTATTAATTTATTTGTCGGCTCTACAATCAACCAAAATATTACTAATAGCATTCGTGCTGCTGCCGGTTTTTCAGATAATTATCCCCAATGTAGCATGAAACTCTGCGAAAGCAATACTCATGGAGTTATCCGGCAGGTTTTAGAGCACAAGCAATCCATCGGAATTTCGATATTTAATTCCAAAATGATTGCTGAGCTCCAAGAAACTCCCGAGCTGAATTTTTTGCCTATCCGCAAAGTCAAGTTGTTGGCGTTTGTCGCCAAAAACAGTGCCTATGCCAAGGAATATAACTCCATGTCGCTCAAAACCCTGATGTCGTTGCCTATTATCATGTATGCTCCTATCCCCGAAACAGAACCGCTAATCGAAGAAATTTTAAATGGTTATGCCAAGCTCAATATCGCCAGCCAAGTCAGCAACGCTATGTTTTTTAACTCACTTTTAAAAACAGGTAAATATGTCGCTTTAGGTGTCGGAGATTTGTCCAATGGTGGCATGGAGGGCTGTAAATCTATTCCAATCAGAGATAAATTCGATCTCGTCCTCGGCATGATTTATAAAAATGCCGAGCAGGATAACCCCCTGATCCAGTCATATGTCAAACAATTTGCCAAAAAACAATCCGAACCCTCCTAAAAAGCAGAAACCCTATGAGCTAGCAAAATATATCTGCTCATAGGGCTTTTTTTAGTCTTTTTTGCATTCACACTTTATATAATATAGCATTGCCAAAATTATTTGCCTCGCGAAGTTAGAAGTTATATGAAAAAGTATATAGCTTTTCTAAATAAAAATAATTTTTCAATACTACAATAATTTTATTATAGATATTATATTATAAACATGAGGTAAATTAATTGAAGGAGTGATGAGGATGATTAGAGCCGGCTAATACTCATGCCCTATCACTCGATGCTAGCTTTTAAAATAAAATCAAGAGGTGATTGCTATGCAACTGACAAAAACTAAATATATTAATATTGCAATTATGTTTATCATTACCTTTGTAGTCGCAGTTTTACCGCCATTTGGTGCTATCACACCTTTAGGCATGAAAGTTTTAGGCGTATTTTTAGGCGTTTTATACGGTTGGTTGACAGTTGATTTGTTATTCGCCAGTATTTGGGGCTTTGCAGCTCTAGGCTTATTCGGCATTATGACCACCACCAAGGCTCTCTCTACCGGTTTAGGCAATGATAATGTCGTCGTCGTTATCACCGCTATGGCATTTATCGGTGCCTTAAACTCAGTCGGTGTCACCAATAGCCTCTGCAACTGGCTTTTGACCAGAAAAGCCTTTGTAAAAAGCCCTTGGCTTTTAGTCATCGGTATGACCTTGACTGCTTTTCTTTTAGGCTTAGGTGGGGCAGCACTGCCAATAGTTTTAATCCTCTGGCAAATCATTTATCTAATCGCCGAGGAAAATTCTATTCCGAAAGGTGATCCCTTCATCTCCTTTATGCTTATGATTGTCACCATTGGTGCTTTTTGCGGTATGTTTGCTTTACCGTTCCACGCTATCACGATGATTTTCACCAGCTACTTTATCCAAACTGTCGGCTCCGGCTTTGCCGTAATGCCTTTTATCTATGTAGCATTTGCCAGTTTCTTTGTATCAATCGGTGCAATTC
>CAYTOM010000133.1:0-4467 GCA_964439335.1 uncultured Peptococcaceae bacterium
TATTAATATTCATTTGGCATTTCGTTTAATTGGGTCAAGGTAAAGACCGGACCATCTAAGCAGACATATTTATGCCCGATATTGCAGCGTCCGCATTTACCGATACCGCATTTCATGCGCAATTCCAAAGTCGTGATGACATCATCACTTTTAAAGCCTAAGTCGGTCAATGCCGGCAAGGAGAATTTGATCATCACCGGTGGACCGCAAATGATAGCGATTTGCGGATTGGGCGCGATTTCCTTGATATAATCAGGGACAAATCCGACATGCCCATCCCAGCCCTCTTGTGGGCGGTCTATGGTGACAAAGACCTCGGTATTTTCGGCTTTTGGCCAATTATTAAACAAATCATCTTTAAAGCACAAATCATCGACACTGCGTGCGCCATAGATAATGGTCAATTTACCGTAATCAGCACGATTTTTCATGCAGTGCATGATGACACTGCGTACCGGTGCTAAACCGATACCACCGGCGATAAAGACAATGTCTTTGCCTTTCAAATAATCTAAGGGGAATCCATTACCGTATGGTCCACGAATACCTACTTCCTGACCTTCTTCGATATCATGCAAAGCATCGGTTAATTCACCGGTCTTTTTAATTGCCATATCAATATAATCCTCACCTTGGTTCGTGACAGAAAACATCGCTTCACCAACCATCGGCAAAGAAAACATACCTAATTGCCCCGGAGTAGGCGCAAAGGGTTTCTTTCCGTCCAAGGTCGAAATGCGGAAAGTTTTAACATCGGTACTTTCCTCTAAAATTTTGACGACCTTGCCGACGATAGGCTCCAAATCATTGGAACGCTTAATTTCATCAGTACTGGCTATTTTCATTTTTCGTCCCTCCTATTTGGCATTTACCTGATTGATAAATTTAACTATATCGACATTCATCGGACATTTTTGCAAGCAACGGCCACAGCCGGTGCAGAGCATCATCTGATAATTTTCGTAGAAATATTCTAATTTGTGTAGAAAACGATTGCGGACACGCTCTTTTTTTGTCGGTCGGGGATTATGACCGCCTGCCATGAGCATATACTCATCAAACATACAGCTATCCCAAGTACGCAATTTAACGCCCTCATCACCGCGAATTTTATTATTAATATCAAAGCAGTAGCAAGTCGGGCAGACAAAGGTACATGTACCGCAGCCGATGCATTTAAACATAAAGTTATTCCAGATATCATCATAAAACATACCGGATAATTTTTCAGCTAAACCGGTAGTTTCCACTTTGATATTTTGGGCTTTAGCCTGTGGGATAGCCTGCTCTTTTTCGGTAAGCATAGATTTTACTGTAGCTAAAACTGCCTCGCCTTTTTCATTTAAAGCTACAAAGCCATAGGCACTATCCAACTCATAGACCTGTACATCAGCTACATCTTTATCAGCCTCGGCTCTGTCGATGCCCAAAGATTCGCAAAAACAGCTGGGTTTGGTTTCGTTACACATCATCGCCATAATAATCGTATTTTGGCGTTTTTCTAAGTATTGCGGGTCAATATGACGCTCATCTAAAAATACTTTATCCAAGCAAGCTATGCCTCGTACATCACAATGACGCACCGGGAAAATCAGGCGTTTTTTGCCGTCTTCTTTCGGTAATTCGGCAATAGCCAACTTTTTACCGTTTGCCCAAAAAGCATACATAGCTTCGCTTTGTGGCAAAAACAATGCTTTTGGCGACAAGGTAGTATTATTATCCAAATAAACTTCCGCTTCGTTAGCTAAAACTTTATCATACGGCGCATACTGGGTTAAATTATCTGTCTTTGCAGGAACGATAACCTGATAAGTGTCATTTAAAGCAGTAAGCATTTCCGATAATTTACTTTTTTCAATAACTAACATTTATCGTCCCTCCTTACATAAATTCTTCCGGATCATCGAGCTTGTAATGCCCCAACGGAGTCGGTGTCTCAATATCAATTCCGGCATCATATGCCCCGAATAATTCGTTAATATCTTTCATATACTTTTTGTTCATCAGCATAATGGGGATATCCGACGGACATACCATTTCACACTGCCCACATTCCACACAACGACCGGCGACATGGGTAGCTCTGGTAATCGCATAGAATTGGTTTTCGCTGGCATTGATATCCTTGCTCAACCAGCCTGATTTGCTATCGGTAAAGATGCAATTTCGGCAGTTGCAAGCAGGGCAAGCATTACGGCAGGCATAGCAACGGATACATTTCGTATGCTGAGCTTGCCAATAAGCATAGCGCTCGTCATTAGTCATTTCCTCTAAAGCGATGACATCACTGAAATCAGCCTCGCTAGCCCAGGGAGTGACCTTTTCACCGAGCATTTCATCAAAGATAACCGGATTCGGATAGCGACAGCTTTGACATACTTTAGCCAAAGGAACTTCGGCACGCTTGGTTTCGTCCATTAAAGCAGCTTTTTTATGGTCGTGCATACCCTCGCAGGGAATACCGATCAAATACGCTTTTTCGCGCTTGATTTGATTATCCTGCAAAAGACGATTAAAGGCACGAGCATCACAGCCTTTGACAAAAATCGCAATTTTACCGTCATTATATTTATAATCCAACAAATACTTGCTTAAATTAGGCTGACAAAATTCGTCCCAAATCAATTTATCGGTTTCGCTTGCCTCGGTAATCATGACCGGAGTTGATTGATACCAAAATGTACCTTTCTCCCAACCGATTACAGCGGTTACTTCGCCATTAGCTAAAAGTCGCTGAGCTGTCTCACGCATTTTTGCACTTAAATCCTGCATTATGCTTCGCCTCCTTCGTCGGCATTATCCAAGGCATCTCTCTCGGCAAATGCTGCATCAATTGTCAAATCATCACGCATTTTCTGATTGGGGCCGATAGCTTTGATGACTGCGGTAGCCTCAGTGATAATCTCTTGAAATTTTGGCCCCTCTGAGCCGGAAATCCAACGAATTTGGAAACGCTCCGGGTCAGTACCCATAAATTCCAGCATTCTTTTCATTAACAAATAACGACGGCGTGTAAAATAGTTACCGCTGGTATAGTGGCAATCACCGGGGTGGCAGCCGCAAACCAATACTCCATCTATACCACGCTGAAACGCACGCAAAACAAACTGCGGATTGACACGACCGGAGCATGGTACACGCAAAATACGGACATTCGGCGGATATTTTAAGCGGCTCAAGCCTGCCAAATCCGCTCCGGCATAAGTACACCAGTTGCAGGCAAATACTAAAATTTTCGGTTCAAAAGCCTCTTTTTCTTCTACAGACACAGTGCATCCACCTCCGCTAAGATTTGTTTATTAGTGAAATGTTTCAGATTAATTGAGCTGGAGCGGCAGGTAACCGTACACGCACCGCAACCACGACACAGACTGTTATTGACCGTAGCTACTCTGCGCTCAATAATTTTACCGGATACTTTTTCTTGAATAGTTTCTAAGCTGATCGCACGATACGGGCAGATATTGACACAATGCCCACAACCTGCACAGTTTTTCTGATCAACTACCGAGACGCTGGGCTCAGTTTCTAATTGGTCTTTGGATAAAAGCGCAGTTACTTTGACTGCTGCTGCTCCTGCTTGAGCTACAGTATCGGGGATATCCTTGGGTCCTTGGCAAGCGCCTGCCAAAAAGACACCGGCGGTATGAGTTTCGACCGGAGCCAATTTCGGATGGGACTCGGTATAAAATCCGTCTTTGTCATAGCTGAAGCCGACTAATTGAGCTAAATGAGACGCATCGGGATTAGGCACCATTGCGGTAGCTAAGACTACCATATCAGCCTCGACTTCGACCGGACGACCTAAGAGGGTATCCGCTCCATGGACGATCAATTTATCGCCTTCTTGAGTGATTTTCGAGACACGCCCGCGGATATAATCTGCGCCATACTGCTCGGTAGTGCGGTTATAAAATTCTTCATAGCCTTTACCGGGAGTACGCACATCCATATAAAAGACATACACTTTGGAATCTTTGATTTTATCTCTGACCAAAGTCGCCTGCTTAGCGGTATACATACAGCAGGTACGCGAGCAATAGCTTTTGCCTTTATTTTCATCACGCGAGCCGACGCATTTGATAAAGACGACATTTTTCGGTTCTTTACCATCACTGGGGCGTACCAAATGCCCCATAGTAGGACCGGAGGCATTAATCAAGCGCTCAAATTGCAAGCCACTGATGACATCGGGATATTTGCCATAGCCATATTCCCCATAAAGCGAAGCATCAAACAATTCATAGCCGGTCGCCATGACGATAGCACCGTATTTCTCGGTCACTAATTCGTCCTCGATGGTATAATCAATCGCTCCTGCCGGGCAGACTTTGGCACACACACCGCAGACACCTTTGGTAAATTTCAAACAATGCTCTCTATCAATAACCGGTTTATTGGGAATAGCCTGCGGAAACGGCGTATAGATAGCCTTACGCATACTCATTCCCAGCTCAAATTCACTAG
>CAYTOM010000134.1:0-4447 GCA_964439335.1 uncultured Peptococcaceae bacterium
CTTTGGCAAAGTCATCGCCAATCACGATATTAACCTCAGAGTCGAAAAAGGCGAAATTCATGCTCTTTTAGGCGAAAATGGCGCAGGCAAAAGCACGCTAATGAATATGCTCTCCGGCATTTATACTCCGGATAAAGGCGAAATTTATTTAGAAGGCAAGCAAGTGCGTTTCAATTCACCAAAAGATTCTATCCAAGCCGGCATTGGCATGGTACATCAGCATTTTAAAGTTATCGAAGTCATGACCGCAGCAGAAAATGTACTTTTAGGGCAAAAAGGCGGCCTGCTTTTTAAAAAAGAAGAACGCGCAAAAATAGCAGAAATATCCGAAGCCTATCATTTGCAGGTCGATTTAGACAAAATAGTCGGCGAAATGTCCGTAGGTGAAAAGCAAAACTTAGAAATATTAAAGGTGCTCTATCGCGGAGCAAAAATATTGATTTTGGACGAGCCTACCGCCGTCTTAACTCCGCAGGAAACCGAGCGCTTATTCCAAATCATGCGCAAGATGAAAGAAAATGGCTGTGCCGTCATCTTTATCAGCCATAAAATGAACGAAGTTATGGAAATCACCGACCGTGTCACCGTTTTACGCAAAGGCACCACTATCCAGACTTTGGATACCGCTACTACCAATCCTAAAGAACTGACTGAGCTCATGGTCGGTCGCAAGATGGATTTATCTGTCGTGCGCTTAGAGCAAGAGCGCGGTCAATTAGCTATGGAAGTCAAAGATTTGACCGTAGCCGGTGTTGATGGGCATAACAAGCTCAAAAATGTGTCCTTTGACCTCTATCATGGCGAAATTTTAGGCGTAGCCGGTATTGCCGGTAGCGGACAAAAAGAACTTTGCGAAGCCATCGCCGGTTTGCAAGATGTCAAGCAAGGCGAAATTATCTTTAAAGAGCAAAACCTAGCCAAACTCACCCCCCGCCAAATTATTGAGCTGGGAATTCATATGAGCTTTGTCCCCGAGGATCGCTTGGGCATGGGGTTAGTCGCCAGTATGGATATGGTCGACAATCTGCTCCTCAAAAAGTATCAAAAGCAAAAAGGCTTATTTATTGACAAAAAGCCCGCTATCGCACAGGCTAAAAAAATTACCGACGAATTAGAAATCGTCACCCCCGGTATCTCCAACTATCCGGTCAAAAACCTCTCCGGTGGTAATATCCAAAAAGTCCTTTTAGGGCGTGAATTAGATTTATCCCCCGAAGTTTTAGTCACCGCGTATCCGGTCAGAGGCTTGGATATTAATACCTGCCACAAAATATACGACCTGCTCAATGATTCCAAAAAAGACAATGTCGCTATTTTATTTATCAATGAGGATTTAGATGTGCTTATCGACCTCTGCGACCGTATCATGGTTATCGCCGCCGGCGAAATCACCGGTATCGTCGATGCTCATAATATCACAAAAGAAGAGCTCGGATTGATGATGCTGGGCAAAAAAATCGAAGGTGGTGCCAACTCATGTTCCAAATAGTTAAACGCAGCGATATCACTACCTGGCGCAAAAGCTTGAATATGGTCTTTGCCATCCTCTTAGCTCTGGGGACTGTCGCTATCTTTCTCGCAGTCTTAGGCTACAATCCTATCAGCGTATACATTTCCATGCTCGACGGAGCATTCGGTAGTGGTTATCGTTTTAGACAAACTATCGTCAATATGATTCCTCTCGTCATTACTTCCTTGGGTATTTTAATCGCTTTTAAGATGAAGTTTTGGAATATAGGTGCCGAGGGACAAATCTTGATTGGTGGTTTTTGCGGCAGTTTCTTTGCCTACAATTTCTCCTACTGGCCTAAACCGATTTTACTCATCGTCATGCTTATCGCAGGCTTTTTAGGCGGTGGCTTATGGGGATTGATCGCCGGCTACTTAAAAGCTCGCTGGCACGCCAGTGAATCAATCACGACCTTAATGATGAACTATATCGCCTTAAAATGGATAGTCTACCTCCAATTCGGTCCCTGGAAAGACCCGGCAGCCTTTGGCTACCCTACTATGAGTCGCTTCGCCGACAGTGCTATCCTGCCGAAATTATTCGGAGTGCATATCGGTTGGATAATCGCTATCCTCTTGGTTATCGCGGTGCATATCTTTATGACACGCACCAAAAAAGGCTTTGAAATCGCCGTTTTAGGTGAAAGTGTCAATACCGGTCGCTATGCCGGCATCAGTATCAAACGCACCATGCTTTTAGCTATCTTTTTAAGCGGTGCTTTGTGCGGTCTGAGCGGTATTATCCAGGCTTCCGCTGTGAATAATATCCTCTCCAGCACCTTAGCCAATGGCTTAGGCTATACCGCCATTATCACGACCTGGCTGGCACATCTCAATGCCCCCCTGACCTTGGTAGTCTGCTTTTTATTTGCTGTCCTTACCCAGGGCGGTAACTTTATCCAAACAGCCGTCGGTATCCCCTCTGCTGTAGCCACAGTTTTACAAGCAGTAATTTTATTCTTTGTCTTAGGCAGTGAATTATTTAATAACTACAAAATCGTTCGCAGAAATACCAAAGGGGAGAGTGAGAAAAAATGAGTTGGTGGATTGCTTTTTTAAGTGCGGCTATCGTCGCCGGTACCCCCTTGTTGTTTGCTTCCTTGGGTGGTATCCTCTGCGAAAGAGTCGGCAATCAAAATTTAGGTATCGAGGGCATGATGCTCATGGGTGCTGTAGCCGGTTTCATCGCTGCTATCAAAACCTCCAATCCAATCATCGCTATGCTGATTGCAGCCTTGGCAGGATTAATCGGTGCCTTGATTTATGCAGTATTATCTATTACCATGCGTACTAACCAAGTAGTTACCGGTTTAACCTTGACCATGTTTGGTACAGGATTGGCTAACTTTTTGGGCAAGCCCTATATCAATTTGATGACTCCGGAAAGTGTCAAATCTTTCTTCGCCGTCAAATCTATCCCTATTTTAGGTGATATCCCTATCATCGGACCGATATTCTTTCAGCAAGATGTCTTTATCTACTTTGGCTATATCACCGTCATCATCTTGGGCGTTTACCTCTTTAAAACACGCCCGGGATTAAATATGCGTGCTGTAGGGCAAAACCCCGCCGCCGCCGATGCCGCCAGTATTAATGTCACCTTGCACAAATACATTCATGTCCTTTTGGGTGGAGCTTTGTGTGGCTTAGGCGGTGCCTATTTATCGCTGGTCTATGTCCCCAGCTGGCAGGAAAATATCACCGCCGGCTTAGGCTGGATTGCCGTAGCCTTGATCATCTTTGCTACCTGGAATCCCTACAAAGCCGTATTCGGTTCCTATTTATTCGGTGGCTTAACAATTTTAGGCTTCCGTCTCCAAGGTGCCGGAATGCATATCAACCAATATTTAGTTGATATGACCCCCTATGTCGTCACAATTTTAGTATTAGTCTTTGTCTCCCAAGGGCACAACCCCAAAAATGCTCCGCCTAAAGCTCTGGGCGAACCATATTTTCGTGAAGAACGCTAAAGAAAACCGCTTGGATTATTATTCAAGCGGTTTTTTAATGCAACTACCGGCAATCCCCTCAAACAATTAGAGTTCGAGAAGCTCATCAAACGAGACTGGCAATGAAATCACCATTACCGATACCGACAAGCTAAAAAGCTACTTCGCTGAATAATTTGCACACAAAAACGCCTATGGAAAACCCATAGGCGTTTAGATTATCGTTATTTATTAGTTGTTAGCAGGGATTTCGCCGATAACACCATCAACGAACCACATCATGCTCAACATTTCTTCGTCAGTCAATTTCTGACCCTCTTCAACTTTCAAGTTGCCTGCCTGGTCATAAATCGGACCGGTGAATACATCCCACTCACCGCTCAAGATTTTCTCTTCAGCAGCAGCGACAGCATCTTTAGCTTCCTGGCTTACAGCCGGACCATAATCGGACAAACCAACTACGCCATCAGCCATACCGCCCCAGTAAGAGGTAGGAGCCCAAGAGCCATCTAACATCTGATCTAATTGCTCAGTGTAGAAAGCACCTAAATGCCATACAGCAGATACTAAGAAGCCTTTTTCATTAGCCTGAGACATATCTTTATTGTAGCCTACAGAGTAAGCACCATGCTCAGCAGCAGCCTGCTGGGCAGCAGTAGTGTCTTGGTGCTGGCAAATGGTATCTACACCCTGGCTGTCTAACAATGCTTCAGCAGCTTGTTTTTCAACAGTAGGATTGTACCAAGTGTTGGTCCACATTACATAAACATTTGCCTCAGGGTTAGCACTGCGTACACCTAAAGTGAAAGCATTGATACCACGAATAACTTCCGGAGTTGGGAATGCAGCTACATAACCGATTTTGTTGTTTTCGGTAGTCATACCGGCTACGATACCGGATAAGTAGCGCGGTTGATACATTCTGCCGAAATAGTTACCATAGTTTTCACCCAAAATATTGCCGGAGAAATGCATAAATTTAACATCAG
>CAYTOM010000135.1:0-4422 GCA_964439335.1 uncultured Peptococcaceae bacterium
AAAGCATCGACAGTCTTTGCATTGTGATCAGTGATGTCGATTAATCTTTTGTGCGTTCTCATTTCAAACTGCTCACGAGAGTCCTTGTTAACATGTGGGGATCTCAAGATAGTGAAGACATTTTTCTCTGTCGGAAGAGGAATCGGACCGGATACGGTAGCCCCCGTCTTCTTTGCAGTTTCCACGATTTTCTGGGCAGATTGATCTAATAATTTGTGATCAAATGCCTTTAAACGGATTCTGATTTTTTGTTTTGCCATTAAAATAACCTCCTTCTCGCTCAGTCTTGCTGAGCAATTCTCCGTGGGAATTACCTAGGACACGACGCCTGGCGTATCATCGTTTCTAGCAACCTCCCACATCAACGCCTTTAACACGCCTAATTATTCTAACACATACTTTGCAAATAGCCAAGCATTTTTTGCATTATTTTTGATAACTCTTGCTTATCAGACGCATAAAAAGGAGAGGTTTCCCTCTCCTTTTATAATATACCACAATATGCTTCCTAATATAATGCTAAATATAATACTCACTCGCAAATCTTCCTTAAATTATGGACAAATCTCTGCTTTAGCCGCCCAAATAAGCCTTGCGCACAGCATCGTCATTGAGCAAATCCTTAGCATCGGCGCTGGATACGATACGCCCTGTCTCCAGGACATAGCCCCTGTCAGCGATAGATAATGCCATCTGCGCATTTTGCTCAACCAACAAAATTGTCGTCCCGCTTTCGTTGAGTACCTTGATCAAATCAAAAATCTCCTCAACCAATAACGGTGCCAAGCCCATTGAAGGCTCATCGAGCATCAGCATCTTAGGATGGCTCATCATCGCTCTGCCGATAGCCAGCATCTGCTGCTCACCACCGGATAATGTCCCTGCCATTTGCTTACGGCGCTCTTTCAAGCGCGGAAAACGATCATAAATCGTCGCCATCGTATCATTAATAGTGCTTTTCGCTTGCGTATAGGCACCCAATTCCAAATTTTCCTCGACACTCATTTGCAGAAAAACTCGTCTGCCCTCCGGCACCTGCGCCAATCCCAGCGGTGGCAATTTATGTGCCGGCAAATGCGAAATATCCTGATCCATAAATTTAATCGAGCCGGTCTTGCTACGCAATAACCCCGAAATCGTCTGCAAGGTAGTCGTCTTGCCGGCACCATTAGCGCCGATTAACGAAATAATTTCTCCCTCGTTGACATGAAAGCTGACACCCTTGATCGCGTGGATGTTACCGTAATACACATTAATATCATTTACTTCCAGCATAGCCATAGTTATCAGCCCTCCTTTTTCTTTCCTAAATATGCTTCAATAACTGTCGGATTGTTTTGAATCTCCTCCGGCGTACCCTTGGCAATAATTTTACCATAATTCAAAACGCCGATATATTCGCAAATACCCATAACCAAATTCATATCATGCTCAATCAACAAAATCGCAATGCTAAAGGTATCGCGAATCTTACGAATATTATCCATCAATTCCGCTGTCTCCGATGGATTCATACCCGCTGCCGGCTCGTCCAACAATAATAACTTCGGCTCAGTTGCCAAAGCTCTGGCAATCTCCAATCGTCTCTGCGCACCATACGGCAAGCTACCTGCCTTGTGCTGCGCCATATTATCCATATCAAAAATATGCAAAAGCTCCATCGCTTTTTCGTGAGCACGCTTTTCTTCTTTCCAATAAGACGGCAAGCGCAAAATCCCACTGGGAGTCTTATAATTGATATGATTATGCATACCTATTTTGACATTGTCCTCAAACGTCAATGAATTAAAAAGACGGATATTTTGGAATGTACGCGCAATACCGGCTTTATTGACCTGGATCGCATTCATACCATGCGTATCCTTACCATCAAGGAGGATTGTCCCATGAGTCGGCTGATAAACCTTGGTCAAAAGGTTAAATACCGTCGTTTTGCCGGCACCATTAGGACCGATAAGCGCACTGATTTCTGTACGCCCTACAGTAATATTAAAATCATCTACTGCTTTTAAGCCGCCAAATTCGATACCCAAATGCGTAGCCTCTAAAATAGGCGCCTTATCCGCATCTCTTTCCGGCACCATGCACTGGCTCGGCACAGGAACCATCTTACTCATCAGCCTTACCTCCTTTGGCGAATATTCCCTTAACCTTCGCAATCGATTTGTTCAAAATCCCTTTTAAGGTAGGATTGTTGGTGATAAGCATCATCAAAATCAGCACGATTGCATAAATAAGCATACGATAATCCGAGAAACTACGCAACAATTCCGGCAATACTGTCAGCAAAGCTGCGGCAATGATACTGCCGCGCATATTGCCCAAGCCACCTAAAACAACAAAAACCAACACCAAAATCGAAGTATTGAAATCAAATTTGCTGGCAACCAAGGTCGTAAAGTTCATCGCAAATAATGTACCTGCCATACCTGCCATCGCTGCCGAAATAACAAACGCCATCAATTTATATTTCGTAATACTGATACCCACCGATTGCGCAGCAATTTTATTATCACGCAATGCCATAATCGCACGACCGCTTTTGCTATTAGTCAAGTTAAAAATAACCACCAAGCAAACCATGATCAGCAAAAATCCGGCAAACAAAGTCGATGCCGTCGTGACTCCGGTCGCGCCCATTGGACCGTTTAAGACCATCTTGCCACCATCAGCCAACCGGACACTGTTGGTCAAAAGCGAGAAATGCAAGCCACCTTGATCTAAACCTACATATAAATTATTGACGATACTTTTGATGATCTCACCAAACGCCAAAGTCACAATCGCTAAATAGTCACCGCTTAGGCGTAAAATCGGCACGCCGATCAATACTCCGGCAATCGCCGCCATAATACCGCCGATAATCATTGCCAACAACAAGCACAAACCTTTGCTTGGGATAATCGGCAACAAGCAGCTCATTGCTACCACACCGCTAAAAGCACCAACACTCATAAATCCGGCATGACCCAAGCTCAATTCGCCCAAGACACCAACCGTTAAATTCAAAGATATCGCCATGACGATATACGCACAAATCGGCACCAGCTGACCTTTCATCAAACTGGACATATTGCCGGTCATCATCATCGCCTGCAAAATTACAAAAGCCACAATTACCATCAAATATGTGATAAAGTTACTGCGGGTGTTTTTACTGATTGCTTTCTTATTTCCCATGAAATAACACCTCACACTTTCTCGTTAATCTTTTTGCCCAATAAACCGGTCGGTTTAACCAGCAAAACAATAATCAATACTGCAAACACAATCGCATCAGACAGCTGGGTCGAAATATATGCTTTCGCAAAAATTTCAATTACACCAAGCAAAATACCGCCAATCAACGCTCCCGGAATCGAGCCGATACCGCCAAATACCGCCGCGGTAAAAGCCTTGATACCGGGCATCATTCCGGTAGTCGGATTTAACACCGGATAAGCCGAGCACAAAAGCACTCCGGCAATCGCTGCCAAAGCCGAGCCGATAGCAAAAGTCATCGAAATGGTATTATTGACATTGATACCCATCAATTGCGATGCACCCTTGTCCTCAGAGCAAGCGCGCATAGCCTTGCCGGTACGAGTTTTGTTGATAAACAAAACCAAACCAATCATAATAACCACACAGACCGCAATCGTCACCAAAGTAATATAGGAAATAACCAATTCCCCACCGAACAAATTAACGCCGCCTTTCGGTACAACCGAGCTGAAAACTCTGGTGCTGGATGTCCACAATAATTGAGCGGAGTTTTGCAACAAATAGCTCATGCCAATAGCCGTAATCAAAACCGCCAAAGCCGGAGCCTGACGCAAAGGCTTGTACGCAAAGCGGTCAATTAAAATACCTAGCACCGTACAAACTACCATTGATAAAATAATACCGATAATCGGCGAAAGCCCATGATCGACCGTCACCAAAAAGCAAATATATGCCCCCACCATAATAACATCGCCGTGAGCAAAATTCAGCATTTTTGCAATACCATAAACCATCGTATAGCCCAAGGCAATAATTGCATAAATACTTCCCAAACTGATACCACTAATCAAATAGGACAAAAACAACATTATTCTCACCTCTTCTTTTAAATAAGCCAAAAAGCGCCGAAATTATCCGCGCTCTTATTTATGTATACAAAATAAATAAACAAGAAGGCTGCTCAAATAGGGCAGCCTTCATGGTCAGCATTATTTACATACCAACATAAACGCCATCTTTAATAACCATTGCTTTCGGAGATTTAGATACAGCACCGGTAGTATCCCAAGTCATGCCCTCACCGGTCAAGCCGTCAAAGGTCATATTGGTAAACTGTTCGATCATAATAGTGTTGATATCAGCTGCGCTCATATCAGCAGTTACGCCACCTTTGGTGCAAGCGTCATGCAAAGCATAGATGCAGTCATAAACATCAGC
>CAYTOM010000136.1:0-4394 GCA_964439335.1 uncultured Peptococcaceae bacterium
GGAGGAAATAATCCTGATTTCATGGCTTTTGAGACCTATGATTTAGGCGAAAAAAAGACCGTTTCCCGTGCTTATAATATTATTGATATTTCTCCGGATGGCTCCTATGTCCGTCTGATAGTCAGTGGTGCTTATGATTGTGCAAAAGAAGAATTGATGTTTTATCCGCAGTCGTTATTTAAGCAAGTAGTGGACAGTGCAGGATATGTGCCACAAATCGGTCATGGTATCGGCAATGACCCGGTCATCGTCTGTCATTTCCATTTGCCAAACTGGAGCAATTATCGCAAATGGCAGGGTGAGGCGATTAATGCTCTAATTGAGCAGAATAATTACGATGTAGTTTTCTCGCATTTGCATAATATTGATGCTGTGTCTCATAATTTTTGGATGTATTGCAAGAATCTCCCGAATTCTCTGGCAGATGAGAGCGTATTCCAAGGTTTCATGGAGGAAATTTATGAAGATACGGATGCTTATTTTGGGCAATTTATGCATCTTTTAGATAAAGGCTGGAATATCATTGTAGTTTCTGACCATGGTTTAGCAGTGCGTGAGGCGGAAAATGCTTCGTTAATGGGTGATCCGTTAGGCGTAAATGCTTATATCATGCGCAAATTAGGTTATACATCTTTAGTAGAAACAGAAACATCTATCAAAAAAGAAATTGATTGGAGCCGTACAAAGGCTTTAGCAGTGAGAGGCAATTATATTTGGATTAATTTAAAAGGACGCGATAAATACGGCATTGTAGATCTGAAAGACAAGTATGAGTTAGAGGAAAAAATTATGCAGGATCTTTTAAATTATCGCGATGAAGAGGGCAAACGCGTCATTTCAGTCATTATGCGTAATAAAGATGCGGCAGTGATGGGCTTAAATGGACCGAATACCGGTGATTTAGTTTACTGGTGTAATGAGGGTGCGACTCGCTGTCATGGCGATTGCTTATCGACGACTTTAGGCTATGCAGATACCTCTGTATCACCTATTTTTGTCGCTACAGGTAGTGGATTTAAGCAGGGGTTGACTAATCGTGTCATTCGCCAAGTAGATGTAGCACCGACGATAGCGTATGTGCTAGGATTGCGTCAGCCGGCACAGAGCGAGGGTTCAATCGTGCATCAAATATTAACTCGTGAAGTTATTTAGTTTGTTCATAAATTTATTATAAACAAAAGGTGAGATAGTTATGAAAACAGAGAAAATTTTACTTTTAGGTGTTGATGGTTTAGATCCAAGACTTACTCGTAAATATGTGGATATGGGTCTGATGCCCAATACTAAAAAGTTAATTGAGCGTGGTGCTTGTCATGAGGATTTGGTATTATTGGGCGGTCATCCGACTGTAACTCCGTCGATGTGGACCACTTTGGCAACAGGTGCTTATTCTAATACTCATGGTATTACCGCATTTTTCCGTCAAGACCCGGAGGATTTAGATGCAATGGGCTATAATTTGGATTCGCGTTTGTGCGAGGCTGAGCAATTATGGAATTGCTTTGCAGAGGCAGGCAAAAAGACCTTGGTTTGGCACTGGCCAGGCTCATCTTGGCCTCCAACCTCTGACAACCCGAATTTAATGGTAGTTGACGGGACTTCTCCGGGTGGTGTCGGCATGGGATATTGCCAGAGAGAAAATGAGTATATTTTAGTGGCAAGAGAAACTATTAAAGAATTAACTCTGTTACCTAAAGCGGCTTCCAGTGGTTTGGCTCCTTGCGTCATCGAGGATTTGGAAATGGAGCAGCCGCAGGATGGTTCGGTCAACGACTCTAACGCTGTATTTAATACGAAAAAAATGCAAGGATTCGCTCTTGATCCGATTGATACGCAGGCTAACTACTCCGGTACGACTATAGATGTCGTGCGCTCCCCGATTAAACCGGCAAGCGGCTGGGCAGTTGCTCCGGCAGATGCCAAAGAGTTTACTCTTTTGATGAGTAGCGGTTTATTGCGTCGTCCTTGCTTGATTTTAAAAAATGATCACGGCATCTATGACAGAATTGCTATTTACAAATCGAAAAAAGAAGCTGAGCCACTTCGTATCTTAAAGGTTATGAAAATGGAACGCGAGATCGTCGATGAGTGTATTAAAGCTGATAAGCACTATACCGTAGCCCGTGATATGGAATTATTAGAGCTGACTGAAAATGGCGATTCTTTGAAATTATATATTTCTCCGGCTATGGATACTGATGATGATTCTGTATGGCATCCGAAATCCATGTATAAAAAAATTGTAGATAATGTCGGATTCATTCCTCCGTCTAGCCAGTTAGGCGGTCAGGATCCGGTTTTGATCAATGAGTGCATGCTGAAATGCTGGGATCATGTTTCTGATTGGCAGTCAGATGCTTTGCATTATATGATCGAGCATGAGGGTGTAGAGGTGATTTTTTCTCATTTCCATTCGGTAGACTTAGAGGTCCATACCTTTATGCGGTATTTGACAGATAAAGGAGAGCCAAACTTTATTAGTACATTACCTCCGGAAATGTATCAGATATTCATACAGGATATTTATAAGCAAGCTTCTACCTATCTGGGGAAATTACTGCATTTATTAGATGAAGGGTGTGTAATTTCCTTCTTCTCTGACCATGGTCAGGTTTGCCCGACCTATGTGCCGCCGCTTTTGGGTAATATGGGATTTAACTTAAACATGATGGAGGATTTAGGCTATACTGTTTTGAAGCGTGATGAAAACGGCAACCGTATCGCTGAGGTAGACTGGAGCAAAACCAGGGCTGTCGCTAACCGTGAGCTGAATATTTATATTAACTTAAAGGGTCGTGACCAGCATGGTATTGTCGACCCTAAGGACAAATATGAATTGGAAGAGCAAATCATTACTGATTTGTATAGCTATAAACATCCAAAGAGCGGAAAGAGAGTAGTTTCGGTAGCATTGCATAATAAAGATGCTGTTTTATTAGGCTATGGCGGACCAAACTGCGGTGATATTTGTTACTGGATCGCTGAGGGCTACAACTATGACCACTCCGATAGCTTATCTACTACTTGGGGTGAGTGTGATACCTCTGTATCTCCAACCTTTATCATTGCCGGACCGGGTATCAAAAAAGGCTATACCAAGCGTATCATTAGGCAAGTAGACTTTGCTCCGACTATTGCAGCTTTGGGTGGAGTTCGTATCCCGGCTCAGTGCGAGGGTGCTCCTGTTTATCAGATTTTAGAGGAAGGTACCTATACAATTTAACTCTTAAGCAGGGCTTTAGGGCGGTTTAACCGCCCTAAAGATAAATCATAATAAAACCTTTAACTTTGCTTTGTATTTTCTGATATCAATTCCGATGAGTATTATCATGATGTTATTTTTTGTGCTGATTATGCGTTTTGCCTTTCGTGTAGATGTCAGCTCGTTTAAAAATTTGACTGCTGAAATGCTCGGTGAATCCCAAAAATGTACCAAGGATCAGAAAAAAGCTATGATTTTCTTTGCCCTATGGATGATAGTCATTTTGTTTTCTTGCTTACAGTTCTTTGGTGTGATATATCAATTCTGTAGTTATTTAGGTATTACCGGTATCGCTATGATTTTAGTGGTTTGCACGATGCTGGCTAAAAAAGAAGACGGCACAGCTTTACTTGATTTCCGCGAGGAAGCTAAAAATATCAGCTGGGATGCTCTTTTGTTAACCGCTTTTGTCTTATTGATGTCTACCTACATGAGCTTGCCGGATGCAGGTATCAGTGCCGCTTTAGGTAAGGTCTTACAGCCGTTTACTAATCTTTCACCGTTAGTATTTATCATTTTGGCTTTGTCCTTTACAGCTATTGTGACCAATTTTGCGAATAACATGGTCATAGCAATCATCGTAATGCCGTTTTTATATAACTATGCGATAATGGTCGGCATGGATCCAACAGGTATCGTCGTGCTGCTATTTATGATGGCACAGTTTACCATCGCTACTCCCGGTGCATCGGCATTAGCAGGTATCTGCTTCTCCAATAGTGATGTCGTCAGAAGTAAGGACATGATGAAATACGGTTTCTTATCCGTAATTTTGATGATTATCGCAGGCTTAGTTTTCGGTCTCACCTTACAGGCGTTGATTTTCTAAAAATAAAAATTTGAATTGCAAATAAAAAACGGTTGCTTTGCTAAGCAACAGTTTTTTGCTAATACCTTGCTTGCAAGGTATTTTTTATGCAAAATTTGTATAAATAGAGAAAATCGGAGCTATGCCGTTATCAAATTATGATATATTAGGTATCAAATTTTAGCTATTCACTAATAAATTTTTTGCATTTATAATATAAACATACAAAGGATTCCGGAAAACCTTTAAATTCATTTTTATGTAATAATCAAATTCTTATTTATTTAAGCAGTCGAAAGGTGGAAAAACACATGACCGAAGTTT
>CAYTOM010000137.1:0-4352 GCA_964439335.1 uncultured Peptococcaceae bacterium
CGCCGAGCGATGTGCCATTTATTATTAGGTATTACTAAATCTGACTATTCGCCCGCGCCTGCTTACCTGCGTGTTTTAGGCTTTAGCGAAAATGGGCAAAAGCTCTTAAAAATCATGAAAAAGCAAGCCTCCTTGCCCATCATTACCACCTTGTCCCAAGCAGGGAGTTTATTATCCCTCGAGGCACAAAAAATGCTCGAGCTGGATTTAGCCGCGAGCAATATTTATCGAGCCTTTAGCGGAGAATTTACTCCTCATGATGAATTTCGTTTATTCCCCATCAGATACTAAAAATAACCTGTCTATTTTCGCCCCTCCCGGCATAAAGATGCTTGGGAGGTGTTTTTATGCACAAAATCAGCACATTTTTGCAATGTGTAGGTCTGATAATTCTGTTCATTCTGCTTTTATGCTCGCCTGAAGCCGCCTTTGATGGAGCTTGGCGTGGATTAAAGCTATGGGTGTTTAATTTACTGCCCTCGCTCCTACCATTTTTGATTCTCTCGGAATTGCTCCTCTCCTCCAAAATAGTAATATCTTTAGGTAAATTTTTAGAGCCACTCATGCGCCCTATCTTTCATTTACCGGGAGTCTGCTCCTTTGCCTTGGCGTTAGGCTTTACCTCCGGTTTCCCTATGGGGGCAATCGCCGCCGCATCTCTGGTTAGGCAAAATCTCTGCTCCCCTGCCGAAGCTGCGCGCTTAGCCGCCTTTACCAATAACAGCAGTCCTTTATTTATCCTCTCGGCAATTTCCGTTAGTATGCTGGGATATAATCAGGCAGGCATTATCCTGCTTATTGCACACTATGGAGCCAATCTGCTTTTAGGTATAATTTTAGGCTTTCTCGCTCCAAAATCCGCATTTACCACTGTCCCTACGATGCCTAATTACCGCCATCTCCCCTTTGGTCAAGCTCTAAACCAAGCCGTCAGCCATGGTATCCGCAGTATCATCAATATCGGTGGCTTTGTCACCATTTTTTCGGTCTTAATTGCCCTCGGTGAAAAAATAGGCTTATTTAGCCTACTTGATAGCATTTTTGCCATTTTACTGCATTTTTTTGGCTTTTCGGCTAATTTATCCACCGGTTTGAGCTATGGCTTATTTGAAATGACCCTCGGAATAAGCGAAATCAGCACCGCTTCTGCCCCACTTTTAGCCAAGCTGGTCATGATAAGCATAATCTTAGGCTGGGGCGGATTATCTGTTCACGCGCAAATCAGCGCTATACTAAGCGCAGAAAACATTTCCACGAAATATTTTCTGCTCCTCCGCCCGCTCCACTGCTTGCTTAGTGCGGTGCTTACGATTATACTTTTTCACTATTTCTTGGCACAACCGGTAGCCGTCGGCACATTTTTTGTGCAGACATTCACTGCCTCTCCGATGCTTAGCTCTATTTTTATCACTTTTCTGCCTCTGTTGCTCCTATTAAGCAGTATCCTGCTAATTTTGCTCCTTAGACTCGGGTATATATTACTATGGAAATGAGCCTTAAATGCTACTTGCCCCCGACACCAATCCCCAACAACCCTATCTCCTCCAAAGCCCCATCTTCATTTAGCTGATACGCCCTGATACCCTGCTTGCTTTCCTTAAATTCATAGTAACAATTCCGACAAAAATATTGATTCACACCTACTCTGCCCACCATCGTACTATGACAATACGGACAATAAATCATCTTTCCGCCCCCATTCCACGATCATCGCCTAAATGCTCTACACCTAATTTCCACCGCTCCATACCTATCACCAACTGCCCCTAAAAGCTATCCGTAGGAGATTTCTCCCTCCATTTTCTGCGCTTGCGTGGCTTTAATATATGCCAAAAGTTCACCATAGCCCCACACCTCCTTTATTTTATAGCGTTTCTAAGCATACTAGCCCACCTCTCTAAAGCTATCCTGCCCAAAAATGCATATTTTAAACGCTTGGGAGCCAATAATTGCAAATTTTTTCGTTTTTATCCTTGCATTTTTTTGCCAATCTTGCTACTATATATTTATAAGCCCACCTCACCACCAAGGAAGTGTTGCTATGTCAAATAAACTTTTAAATATACTCTTTACTGCCTTTATCATCATCTGCCCTACGGCTTTTTATCTCGTAAATTATCCTTCGTGCTATAGTTTAGACTTGAGGCAAAATGCTTTTTATTTCTACCTTTTGCTAATCGCTGTTTTTGTGCTGTTTTTTCTCTTCATTTGTTGCTATGGTTATACATTTTCACGCCCCATTTTCGTCAAAAACGCTTTTATGCTTTTTACTATCATCTTTCTGCCCTTCTTTTGCCACTATGTCGCCAAGCACTATTTTTATAAAGTTTATCTCTCGCCATTAGTCTATATTTTGATATTCCTATGCTTAATAATCGGCTTTATCCGCTTGCCAAGCAAGAGTAATACCACACCTAAACCTACGCTTAATATAATATCCGACTTTTTGTCCGACATTTTTCCGTTCTTATATTATTTTTATAAATTGCCGACCTTAACCTATTCAGATATGATTGGTACTGCCTTTTTATTTGTAATTGCTGTTATTGCTTTATCCGGCAGTGCTTATCTCATTATCATATCTCATCGCGAACACTGTAAAAACTACGAAACTGTCTTAAAAGTATATAATATTTCTGCCGGCATTATTTCGCCACTATTGGTTTTTTATGTTTTTCACAATTTCTTATTTAGCACCTATATTATTGCTATTGCCATAATAGTTATTGTCGTTCCCATTATCAACCGCTTGGTTAATAAAAAATCAAAAAAGGCGAATGATGTTCTCTAAAAATCATCCACCTCAGCAAAAACTTCTTCTTTAGTTGTTTAAAATGCCTTGCATATAATTATAATAATACTCTATTTGATCTTTATTTTCTTTAGACATATTTTTATAATTTTCTTTCCCTTTTTCCTGCATTTTCTTCTCAATTTCATTTAGTTTGCTATCTCGATACTTCATTACCTGTTTTCTACCTATTTCTTTTAATTTCTCAAATTCTTCTTCCTTTGTTTTTTGTTTTTCTTTAATTATTAGTATTTTTTCTTGTTCTTGTTTATAAGCATTCCAATTATTTTCTGCTGTTTCTTGAAGAAATTGATTTGTATCTTCTGATACTATAAAGTCAACCAAACTATCTACACTTTTTTCTATTCCTATGTCTACTAAAGATGATACTAACATAACAATCGCAGCGCACTTTAAAGCAGTTTTCATCTGATCTTCTTTCGTTTGGATTTTAATACTTGATGTTCCATATAATGCCACTGTACAATAAGCAACCGCTTTTATTCCTATGTTTGTTGCAAAAAAGCCCGTTACCTTTTTACCGCTTTCTTCTGTTAATGTTCCATTTTTTACCCAATCGTCAACTATCACATTACATGTATTTGTAATATCCAATGCTGTTAAGGTTTTTCCTATAGGCAATGTGGATACTTTTTTTACAGTATTGTATATGGTTGTATTGTCTATCGATTTTGTAGATTGCAATAAATCATCTTTTGTTAGTAACTTATTTTTCAAATTTTCTGTTGGATCAATTTGTTTATTATACGCCATTGCGCTGTCATTGTACGCCTCAAATCCCTCTATTGGTTTAACCATAGTGCTAGCTCTATCAACTACATTTATATAGCCATTCCATAAACCTTGTCCATCATCTTTTTCTTTAACTTGCGATATAGTATCCTTTGATTTATCTTGTGAAAAATTTTTTTAGAATTCTGTGCTACAGTTTTTGCAATCGCATGCTTGTCTCTTATAATATTATTGTAATTATTCGTTTGCGAAATAATTGAGTGCGAATTATTACTATATTCTTTACTGGTTTGTTTTGCATTTGGTATAGATGCTACATTTTGTTTTGTAACTTCCGTCATGCTTTTCAACAATACCGGATCTACTAAAACTACTCCTCCGGTAGAATAATCATATAATAAATTATCCGCCATTAAATCAATTACCCCATTCTCGTTGGCAATATTTTCTCGTTTTACAAGATTTCCATACTTTGCCCATGGATCTTGCTTATCCTCGTTTTCTTTGTTTTTGTTGATTTGTGGCATTGTAAAACCGTTATTCTGCTTATTTCCTTCTTTTAAATTAAACATTTGTAATCCTCCTTTAATTTTTTGTTGTTTGGATATTTATTTCTCATCTTGCTGTTATTATATACCATTTTCAAAATAAGACAATAAATTTCTTCCATCTTTTTCCGACATTTTTCCCTATGTTTTCCCCAAAAAAGTGCTTGACAATCATTCTAAAAAGTGCTATGCTTGATAAAAATATTTCAAAAGCCATTATCGGAAACAAGTAGCGCTGTGATTATTTTTCCAGAGAGCTG
>CAYTOM010000138.1:0-4338 GCA_964439335.1 uncultured Peptococcaceae bacterium
GGAGGATTTATATAATGGGTGCAAATATGCAAAAAATGATGAAACAAATGCAGGCTATGCAAAGCAAGATGACTAAATTGCAGGAGGAATTGGCTGCGCGTCCGTTTGAGGCTACTGCCGGGGGCGGTGTCGTTAAAGTAACTGTCAATGGTGCTAATGAACTGATCGCAGTCGAGATTGCGCCGGAGGTCATGGATCCCGATGATCCGGAAATGTTAGGCGATTTGATTATGGCTGCGGCTAATGAAGCTTTGCGCCAGGCACAGCAGACCACCGAAAGCGAAATGGGCAAATTGACCCAAGGCTTGAAAATGCCCGGCGGTCGTGGGTTATTCTAATGGCATACGCAGATGCACTGGCAGAATTAATTGAGCAATTTGCGGCATTACCGGGCATTGGGCGTAAAAGTGCCCAGCGCCTGGCATTTCATATCTTGAAAGCGCCTAAAGAGGACGCCTTTGCTTTAGCCAATGCGATAGTGAAAGCGAAAAAGACTATCCACTACTGCAAACGCTGCTACAATCTGACCGATCAGGAGCTTTGCCCGATTTGTCGTAATAATCGTCGTGAGCAGAAAACTATTTGTGTCGTTGAGGACGCCAAGGATATCGTCGCTATCGAGCGCATCGGCAGTTATTTTGGGCTTTATCATGTTTTAGGTGGGGCGTTGTCACCATTAGACGGAGTGGGACCGGAGCAATTACGCATTAAAGAATTACTGCTCCGCTTGCAAACTGAGGATACCGAAGAGGTCATCTTGGCGACTAATCCGACGATTGAGGGCGAGGCTACGGCGATGTATTTAAAATCGCTTTTAAAACCCAGCGGTATTAAGCTGACGCGCTTAGCCCAGGGTCTGCCTGCCGGTAGTGATATCCAATATGCCGATGAAATCACATTAGGACAAGCATTAAACAATCGTCTGGAAATATGAAAGTAACAATCCAGCCTGTATATGAGAAAAAGTAAAATTATCAGAGCGTGCTTTGGTAATTTTATTTTTTCTTTTATACCAATATAGCGCTAGTATAGCGCTAACCGAAAGGACTAAGCAACAGTATATAATAATTAAACCATCATTTACCAAAGGGGAGATATCTATGCCATCTGAAATAAAAAATCCGCGACTATTAGTCCTAGCTCTAGCTCTGACCTCAATTATGGTTACAATCAATGTGACGGCATTTACTATTTTATTGCCGGGCTATATGACGGTCTTTCATACCGATTTATTAACGGTGCAGTGGCTATCGACCGGCTACACTATCGCTAACTGTATGATGGTTTTAGTCGTAGGGTATTTGGCAGATAAATATAGCGCGCGTGTGATATATTTAAGCGGTATCATCATGTTTGCCGTTTCCTCGCTTATCAGCTGCTTTACGCCGAATATTTATGCATTAATCATCATGCGAATGCTATGCGGTATGTCAGGCGGATTGATCGGAGCGACCGGACCGGCAATTATATATCAGTGTTTTGATGAAAAAAGGCAATTACAGACGATGTCGTATTTTACGATGGCAGGCGGTTTAGGCGTAGCCTTTGGACCGGCAGTAGCAGGATTCTTAGAGAGCATTATCGGCTGGAGATGCGTCTATGCCTTTAATATAGTTTTGGCAATTATCGTTTTGGTGCCTCTGTGGAAATATATCCCCAAAGTACAGCAAAAAGTCGAGTATAAATTAGATGCTTTTAGCTTTTTAATCGGAGCCGGAGGGACATTTTTACTACTGTACTCCTTGAGCTATGCGGCATCGTGGGGGTGGACATCGCTGAAAACCCTGGGGCTTTTAGCGTTAGGCATTACGATGCTGGGATTATTTATTAAAATCGAATGGACTAGCTCGCATCCTATTCTTAATGTCCGTATCTTGAGCAATAAATATTTTCGTCATGGAGCATTGATGTATGGTGTCGCGGCGATTGCCTTGGTTTTATCGCCGTTTGTCATGTCCTTTTATTTTCAAAAGGTCTGGGGCTATAGTGCTTTGCAGGCAGGTGAGGCAATCATTTTGCCGAGCTTAGCAATGGCAATCGCTTCCCCGATTAGTGGCAAAATAGCCTATAAAGTACCGAGCAAGCCTATCATCGTGACGGCGTACATAGCGTTAGTTTTTATCACCTATAAACTGGGGCAATTAACGCCGGAGACGACGCTGTTTTATATCATGCTGTGGCTGATGCTTAGATATGTCGTCATCGGAGTCACGGACCCATTGATTGCTAATTGTGCGTTTTCTCTGGTACCGCAGGAAATGATGAGCCATGCCTCCTCGATGAATAACTGGATTCGCAATATGTGCAATGCCCTGGCATTGGCGGTATTTACCGGAATTTTAAATACCAAGGTCTTAAATTACACTACTTTGGGGCAATCAGCTGAGCTGGCGATGTGTAACGCCCTCAATGATTTGACTATGTACTCCATGTGGGTCATCGTGATTTGTATCCCGATAGCTTTGATGCTCAAGGACAAGCTCGCCTTAGATAGAGAAAAAAGAAGATAGCAAGGGGAAAATTATCGACATTTTCTTTACAGTAAAATGTAAGTATGCTATAATTAAAATTCAAGTAAATCTCACGAAAAGAGGTAATTTTTATGACATTATTAGCGAAAAGTGCCCGAGGCAAGGGCGGTCCTGATGCGATATTTGCCTATAGCGATATGGCAAACAAGCGTGCTGCTGAAATTGGGCGTGAAAATATCACCAATGCTACTTTAGGCACCTTTTTAGATGCCCAAGGAAAAGTATTAACATTAAAAACCGTCGAGGAATCAATGCGTGGTTTGGATTTTGCCGAAAGCGTCAATTATGCACCATTAAAAGGCTTGCCGGAATTTTCGGCGGCAGTTATTGATGCGGCATTTGGCGAGTATCGCCCTGATGCGTATTTAGCTGCCATTGCTACTCCCGGTGGCACAGGTGCTTTGCATAATGCCTTTTATAACTACTTAAATCCCGGTGAGGTCGCCATTACCACTAATTACTGCTGGGGCAACTATCGCACGATGCTGCGCGAGATGGATTGTACCTTAGAAACCTTTACCACCTTTGACGGCGATAAATTCAATACTACAGCTTGCTTGGACAAAGCGCAGGAAATTGCCGCTCGCCAGCAAAATGTATTTTTAATTTTAAACACCCCGGCGCATAATCCTACCGGCTACAGTGTCAGCGACAGCGAATGGGACGAAATCATCGCCGGTTTAAAAGCTATTGCCGAAAATGGTAAAAATAATGTCGTTTTAGTGGTCGATGTCGCTTATATCGATTTCGCAGGCAAAGAAGGTCGTAAATTTATGCAAAAATTTGCTCACCTCCCGGCTAATTTCCTGACCTTGGTTTCTTTCAGCCTCTCCAAAGGCTATACTTTATACGGCTATCGTTTGGGTGCTTTAATTGCTATCAGTTCCGCAGAAACGGTAATTGCGGAATTTGAGCAGGCTACGGCGGCGTCCTCGCGTGCGACCTGGTCTAATTGCAACAGAGCAGCGATGATGGTCATGTGTGATTTTGCCGCACATAGCGATAAAAAAGCCGCTTTTAAAGCTGAGCAGGAGGCTTTGAGCCAAAATTTAAGGAAAAGAGCCGAAATTTTTAATACCGAGGCAAAAGCCTGTGGCTTGGTGACTTTGCCTTACAAAGCAGGATTTTTTGTCATGGTACCGACCGAGAGTGTCGAAATCGCTAAAGAAGCTGCGGCTATCTTGCGTGAGCAGGATATTTTCTTGGTTCCGTTAGGGCAGGGATTGCGCGTGGCTTTGTGTGCTATAGTCGAAGAAAAAGTTGCCGGTTTAGCCGCTAAGATTAACGATGCAGTGAAAAAAGCACAGGACAAATAATATATTATCAGAATAAAATGCGATTGACTAAACCATTATAAAGGGGCTACTGAGATGACGCCTGAAGAATTGAGCGAAAATGAGCAAAATGATGATTGGGCAGAGAGCTTAGATGATGAGGAATATATTGCTGATTATTATGACTACCAAGAGCCGGAGATGGTTTTAGGCGAAAATTGGAAGGTATATGAGGAGCAGAGAAAACGCCCGGCTCTTTTGGTCAGTGCGTGTCTTTTGGGCTCGGATTGCCGCTATGACGGTGATAATAATTTAGTCGCGGAAATATTGGATTTAAAGGATCGCTTTCGGCTGGTACCGGTGTGTCCGGAGGTTTTGGGGGGATTGGCTGTCCCCAGAGCCGCAGCGGAGAGAGCAAACGATAAAGTAATCAATAACGAGGGCAGCGATGTGACGCAGGCTTTTCAGCTTGGTGCTGTCAAAGCCTGGCAGATGTATCAGGATTTTTTGTGCGATGCTGCCCTTTTAAAAGC
>CAYTOM010000139.1:0-4330 GCA_964439335.1 uncultured Peptococcaceae bacterium
AATATAGTTCATTTTAGTTTGAAAACAATTCATGAAACCAAATTACTCGGTGAATTTGAATTGAGCATTGGTACGGAAGGTTTTTACGGAGAAGGTAAAGTCATCGATGTGTTTATCGGTGAATTCCAAACCGGTTAATTCAAAGAATTTCTCCCAACCAATTCTGTCAATCCATTCGCCATATCTCTCACCGGGACGAGCGTTTTCAACCCAAACTTCAACTAAGTTTCTGATAGCTTTTACTAAGCTGTCCCAACGCGGAGGCTCGTTCGGAATGTAAGGAATTACTAACTTACTGAATGCCGGGCCTTTACGAGTGGTAGAAACTTTACCACCAACGAATACAGCGATACCATCGTTTTCAGCATCTGCGATCGGTAAAGCCGGGCAGACGGAGAAGCAGTTACCGCAGTACATGCATTTTTCTTCGTTAATAGTAACGGATTTAGCTTTCGGATTTGGTCTGATAGCTGCGTTCGGGCAAGATGCTACTACGTTTGGAATCTCGCAGGAGTTTGCAACACCAGCGTCATCTACGCGCGGAATCTTTCTGTGAACACCAACGAATGCGATGTCGGAGCAATGTACAGCACCGCACATGTTGAGGCAGCAAGCCATGGAGATTTTCAATTTAGCAGGCAGGTCATCTCTCTTGAAGTAGTCATAGAGGTCATCCATAACTGCTTTAACAGTACCGGAAGAATCGGTAGCCGAAGAATGGCAGTGTACCCAGCCTTGGGTGTGAATCAAGTTTTTCAAGGATTTGCCGGTACCACCTACAGGCCAGCCGGCTTCCTCTAATACATTGATCAACGGATCAATGTTATCAGGATTAACTAACAAGAACTCAACATTGTGACGGCTAGTGAAACGCAAATGACCATCGCAATACTGATCAGCTAAATCAGCAAACCATCTCAAGGTTACAGTACTTAACAAACGAGGGGAACCTACACGAACAGTGTAAAGAGCACCTTCTGGACCGACGTGTTTCATAACGCCGACTTTTTCATATTCATGATACTGCCATTTGCCATAGTTCTTTTGGCACATTTCAGGCATTTTGTCCCAGTAATGGGGAGGTCCGATGTCAGTAGGAGCGAATTGTGCGATCATTATTTGTCACCTCCAAAATCTTCAGGATACCAGAAGTAGTACGGGTTTTCACGAGGATGATTTACCATCTGCGGAATCGGATCTAACTCAACTGCTTTTAAGAATTCAGCCATACCTTTTCTGTAGATTAACTCACCAAGGCGTTCACGAACTTTTGCGTTCTCATCCCACCATTCCCAAACTAACTCTAAGAAATCTTTGAGGTTTTGGTAATCGTCCTCTTTGTCCAATTTCATGAACGGTACGATAACCCAAGATAAGAATGCGGATTGAACGATAGTAGCTTTACCACCGAGCATGATGGTTGCACCTTTTTCCTGCCCTACATGCAATGCTTTAGGCATAGCATTGATGCAGTGCATACATTTGGTGCAGTTTGCATTATCGATGTTAATTTCTTTTTTCTCTGCATCATAGGTGCAGCATTTGGTCGGGCAGTAGCCGCAAACCAAGTTTTCAATATCCATACCGCTGTCAGCATATTTAGCTACTTCAGCCTGATCAACGATGATAGCATCTCTCCATTTACCAATGATGGAAATGTCAGCACGAGCCTGAGAGGATACGCAGTCGTTCGGGCAAGCGGAAATTTTGATTTTGGATTTGTAAGGCCACATAGGTCTGTGCAACTCGGTCTGATAAGTCTGAGTCAAGTTGTAGCACAAATCTAAGCTGTCGAAGCAAGCGTACTCGCAACGGCCGGGACCAACGCAGCAGCTGGGAGTTCTCAAGTCAGAACCTGAACCACCCAAGTCCCAACCAGCTTCGGACAAGTCATTGAAGCAAGGTTGCAAATGATCGGTAGTAGTACCGATAAATACAACGTCACCGGTAGCACCATGGAAGTTGGTTAAACCGGAACCATGTTTTTCCCAGATATCGCACAAGGTACGGATATCATCAGATTTGTAGAACCAACCGGAAGGCTGATTTACACGAACAGTATGGAACTCGGTCAAATCAGGATATTTCTCCGGATCGTCAGTATAACGACCGATAACACCACCGCCGTAACTTCTAACGCCAACGATACCACCGTGTTTCCAGTGCGGGCGTTTTTCTTGGAAAGAATCTTCGAGCAAATTGAGTAACTCAGTACATTGTACGCTGTGTTTAGCATCGCCAGCATTTGCACTTTTCTCGATCTCTTTGATGTAAGAAGGCCATCTGCCGTTCTTTAACTCATCAATCATAGGTCTTGCTTTGCTTGACAAATTCATACACCTCCGTAGAATTAGAATATAATAGTTAATTAATGCTTATCGCAAAATTAAAACTCGCTTAAAGTAATTGCTTCAACCGGGCAAATAGCAGTGCAGGAATAGCAGCCCATGCACTCATTTTCACCGACTACGGATTTGCCGTCTTCGATAGTGTAAACAGAACCCGGGCAAGCAGCAGCACATGCACCACATCCAACGCATAAATCAGCGTCTACAGAAACCATAAACATCTTTCGTACATCTCCTTTCCAGATTAAATTAGATTGTTTCGCAAAAAACTAAATTCCAGCAACCTAACACATTCGAAATGAATGTACTCAAACACACTTATATCTTCCCATATTTACGACGATTTTGCAAGAGTATTTCTTTAAATTTTAATAAATATATTATATCTTTTTTATCATGCGCTGTTTCATTTATACATTTGCTTTTTTGTGGTGAAATGAATTAGCTAATTTGACAAAATTAACTGCCCAATTTTCCACCGATGCGGCATGTAAATGATGATAGCACGCTAAAACATTGTTATACACCAGACCATCGTTGCCATCGCGGATACCTTTGCCGCGCATAGTTTCATAGGCAAATTTCGTATCCTCCGGCAAATTGATAATGCGGGAATTATGAAATTCATGCCCTAATATCTCTTCACTGGGAGCAAAAAACGGCTGATCAGCTGTTGCTTTTTGGATAGCATAGCCGTGACCTTGGGGTTTTTTCTCCATTTTGACATCACAATCAAATACTCCGACCATCGGATAGCTATTTTCCTCGGTGACGATATTTTTCGCCAAATACATCAGTCCGCCACACTCCGCATAAATCGGCAATCCATCATCGGCTGCTTTTTTGACCTCCGAAAGCAGGCTCTTGTTAGCTGAAATTTCCTCAGCCATCACCTCAGGAAAACCGCCGCCGATATATAGCCCATCAATTTCCGGCAAATGCTCATCATGCATCGAATCGATATAGACTATCTCGGCACCTGCTTCAGCCAGGCTCTCGATATTTTCCGGATAATAAAAGCTGAACGCCCTATCGCGCAAAACACCGATATGACAAGTCTTTTCATTAACGACGATAGGCTTATCCTCTTTGCTATCATCTAAAGCGGACGCATTTTTCGCAATTTCGATAATGCGGTTGATATTGACATTATCCCCAACCAAGGAGCCTAATTTATCAACTCTTTTGTGCAGGCTATCCATCTCCCCTGCCGGAATTAATCCTAAATGCCTGTCGGGAATTTCTATATCCGAGGATTTCGGCAAGACGCCTAAAATTTCAATATCGCAATATTTTTCGATCGAGCCGGTCATAATGTTTTGATGTCTGGCACGAGCGACATTATTTAAAATAACTCCCCCGAATTTTAAACGCTTGTCAAACGAGGTGATACCGTTGATCAAAGCCGCTACCGAGCGAGTAATACGCTGACAATTAACCACCAAAATAATCGGCGCATCTAACAAGCACGCTATTTCAGCGGTGCTATTGCTCCCCTCGATATCCAAGCCGTCAAATAGCCCCATTGCTCCCTCGACGATGCTCATGTCCTTATCTATGCTATGCTTGATAAAAGTGTCGGTGATTTGCTTTCTATCCATCATAAAGGCATCTAAATTACGGCATTCCACCCCACCGGAGGCAAATGTCATCCAGCTGGGATCAATATAATCAGGTCCTTTTTTAAACGGCTGGACATGATAGCCCTGATTAGCCAATGCCCGCAATAATCCTAAGGTAAATGTCGTTTTTCCGGATCTGCCCTGCCCTGCACCTATTACCAAGCGAGGTATTTGATACTGCATAGCTTACCTCCTAAGTTAGCAAAAGCGAGATAAATTATCTCACTTTTGCCAAACTGATTTCAAAAATACTTCTCAAACTAATTATATTATGCTAATTATAATACGATATTAACCAGCTTATCCGGGATAACAACTACTTTTTTCTGTAATTTATCACCCATAGCAGCTTTAACTTTA
>CAYTOM010000140.1:0-4321 GCA_964439335.1 uncultured Peptococcaceae bacterium
CAAACCCAAACCAAACATGAACAATATTACACCGATATCAGCCCAGACCGTAATATTTGCCGTATCAGCTACCGTCGGCAAAAATTGCACTACCGGCCCTATCAAAACTCCTGCCAATATGTAGCCTAAAATCGACGGCTGATTGAGCTTTTTGCACAAAAGCGTCATCAATCCCGCCACCGACAAAATTAAAGCTAAATCCGAAATCAATGTCGGCATATGTCCCATAAATACCTGCTCCTTTCACCACACAAACCAGCGCCACTTTAGCATCAAAAATATCATATTTAATTTATTCAATTTTTTATTCTTTCTTTCCTGCTATATAAAGTGAATTTTTCTGCATTTAATGCATAAAAATAAATGAGGTGATTATATTGAGCCAGCGAAATCTCTGGGCAATGAGTGGCTATATTTTGTTTTTTCTTCCGCTTTTGCAGCCAAAAGACAGCTTTTTGCGTTTTCATGCCAACCAAGGTCTAATTTTGTGGTTAAGCTATCTTTTTTTGACCTTTATCGTCAAATATCAGCCTATTATCGGTATCCTGCTTTTATTTTTAGCCAAAGCGGGCTACCTGGCAGGAGTAATATTCGGATTGTTCCAAGCCTATCAAGGCAGAGAAACCCCACTGCCGGTGATTGGTAATATCAAGCTGATTCGCTAATGCCCGACATTTTCATACAAATAAAATTTGCTCCCCAAAGTTAATTTTTCCCTTGCCTTTGAGCGTAAACTATCTTATAATAAAAGCTATCCCTATAAGCAATTGAAAAATTATTTTAAACTAGATTTTCAGAGATATTTCCATATGATAGGAGCTGACAATGATGGATTGGGAGGAATATTTTCCCTCAGCTTTACTCATGATGAATGCGATAGAAGAGCGACTTTTAGCCGATAAAGAGCGCATTAATTATGTCAATATTCGCTATAAACCGTTACATGGCAAAGAAAGTGCTTGGATTTATGATATTACACTTGAATATCACGATGGGCAAATTATCATCACCTCCAAAGACGGTGAAGTAATCAGATTGGACGAAAATGAGCTGGATTATCTGAAAATCCGCCCCTTTTACTTTGCCGCTTGCATTGGATTTAAAGCCTTTGTGCTATATCCGCATTTAAATAATGATGATGAACAATACTTATAGGATATTTTGGGATTCGCTCTTGCGTTTTTATTCACAGTTGTGTATAATTATGCAATAACAATAAATGATAATGAAATGAGGCAATATTATGAACTTAAAAGGCAGAGATTTTTTAACCCTAAAGGATTTCTCCTCGGAAGAAATCAATTATTTAGTAGATTTAGGCTTGGATTTAAAAGCAAAATTAAAAGCAGGCATCCCTACTCCGATTTTAAGCGGCAAAAGCTTGGGCATGATTTTCCAAAAATCCTCGACTCGTACCAGAGTATCCTTTGAAGTCGGTATGTACCAATTAGGCGGACAGGCTCTATTTTTGAGCGGTCATGATTTGCAAATCGACCGCGGTGAGCCAATCGAGGATACTGCAAGAGTATTATCCAGATTTTTAGACGGTATTTTGATTCGTACCTATTCGCATGAAATGGTCGAGCAGTTGGCTAAATATGCCGATGTCCCGGTTATTAACGGACTGACTGATGATTTTCATCCGACTCAGGTCATCGCCGATTTAATTACTATCAAAGAGCACAAAGGCACCAACAAAGGCTTAAAATTTGCCTATGTCGGTGATGGCAATAATATGACCCATTCCTTGATGATTGGTGGCGCGAAAGTGGGTATGAATATCGCTATCGCTTCCCCGGAGGGCTATATGCCACACGCTGATGTCGTCGCTTACGCCCAAGAGCAGGCTGCACAAAATGATTGCACAATCACTATCACGCACGATCCCTATGAGGCTGTCGCTGATGCAGATATCGTTTATACCGATACTTGGGCAAGCATGGGACAAGAGGCTGAAAAGGAAATCAGAGCTAAAATATTTGCTCCCTATCAGATCAATGCTCAATTAATGAATGTCGCGAAAAAAGATGCGATCGTCTTGCATTGCTTACCGGCATATAGAGGCTACGAAATCACCGCCGATGTCTTGGAAGGCAAGCAAAGTGTCGTCTTTGACGAAGCCGAAAACCGTTTGCACGCACATAAAGCCATCATGGCAGCTGTGCTTTAAATTTTAATAAATAATCACTAAAATTGGAGGAAAATATAATGAGCAAAAAAGTAGTATTAGCTTATTCCGGTGGTTTAGACACCTCTATCATTATCCCATGGTTGAAAGAAAACTATGATGTCGAGGTCATCTGCATGGCAGCTGACTTAGGTCAAGGCGAAGAATTAGAGCCGTTAAACGAAAAAGCCATCAAAACCGGTGCCAGCAAAATTTACATCGAGGATTTGAAAGCAGAATTTGTCAAAGACTATGTTTTCCCTGTCTTGAAAGCAGGCTGCTTATACGAGGGCAAATATTTATTGGGTACCTCTTGTGCGCGTCCGTTAATCGCCAAAAAATTAGTTGAAATTGCCAAAAAAGAGGGTGCTGACTACATCGCTCACGGTGCTACCGGCAAAGGTAACGACCAGGTGCGTTTTGAATTAGGCATCAAAGCTCTGGCTCCGAATATCAAAGTCATCGCTCCATGGCGTATCTGGGATATCAAATCCCGTGAGCAAGAAATCGATTACGCTGAAGCACGCGGTATCGATGTACCGGTAGCTAAAAAACGCCCCTACAGCATGGACCGCAATGTATTGCATTTAAGCCATGAAGGTGCTGATTTAGAGGATCCGGCTAATGAGCCTTTAAACGATTTATTATTAATCTGCACTCGTCCCGAGGAAGCTCCGGATACTCCCGAATATGTCGAGATCACCTTTGAGCAGGGCAATCCTGTCGCTATCAACGGCGAAAAATTAGAGCCACTCGCATTGCTCGAAAAAGCTAACGAGCTCGCCGCTAAGCATGGTATCGGCATTGTTGATATGGTCGAAAACCGCTTGGTAGGTATGAAATCCCGCGGTGTCTACGAAACCCCCGGTGGTACCTTGCTTTACGAAGCACACAAATCCTTAGAGGAATTGACCTTAGACCGCGATACGATGGCTTACAAAAATATGATTGGTGTTAAATATGCCCAATTAGTTTATGATGGACTGTGGTTCACTCCGTTGAAAGATGCTTTAGATGCATTTATCGACAAAACCCAAGAGACCTGCACCGGTACTGTCAAAATGAAGATGTACAAAGGCAACTGCACCATCGCCGGCATGACTTCGCCGTATTCTTTGTACAACGAAGAATTTGTCACCTTTGGTGAGGACGAGGTTTACAACCAAGCTGATGCTGAGGGCTTTATCAACTTATTCGGCTTGCCGTTAAAGGTCAATGCTTTGATGAAAGAAAACCTCGAAAAATAATTTTTCAATAGTTTTTACCGCTAATTTTGCCGCTTAGTCTGACTAAGCGGTTTTTTTGAGCTATGACTTGTCATTTTGCCCAATTTATACTATAATGAATTTATTCATAAGGAGGAGTTTGGTTATGCGTTTAGATATTTTGCCATATTTACTGGATCTCAAAGAAACCCATTCTATCACTCAAACTGCCGATAAGCATTTTATCTCGCATCAAGCCCTCTCCAAGGCTATCCATAGCTTAGAAAAAGAGTTAAAGCTGACTCTCTTGATCCGCTCGCAGCATGGGGTGACCTTTACGCCGGCAGGGCTGCGTTTTTTAGAATTTGCCGAAAATGTCTTGCGCGAAAAAGAATCTTTAGACAAGGATCTGGCGCAATTTCACGCCGATTATGCTCCAATCAAATCCGAGCCTTTGTCCGTCTATGCTATACCGCGCTATTTTACTCCTCAATTTTTGGATTTAATACATATCCTGCAAAATACCGGCAGACAAAAATTTACTATCCAATTGCACAATGCCACCAATGCCGATATCTTTGCCAAAATCCCATTTGATGCCCATACTATCGGTCTGGCGGTAAACTATGATTTGCAAATGGCTGAATCCCTGGACGAATTTTTGACTAAGCAAAATCTATGCCACGAGATTTTAGCCGATATCCCCCTATATTACTGTGTCCACAAAAATTCACCTATGGCAAAAAACGGCACCATAAATGAAGCCGAGTGCAATTTTGTCGGCTTTAATTTCACCTCTTATGCTACACTCCCCACCTATTCCTGCTCTGCCTATACTGTGGATAATTTTGAATTACAAAAGAAATTTTTAAAGGGCAAAAACTGCTTTGGTCGCTACACTCGTCAAGAATACGATACCTTTTTTGCTAAGGATTTCGTCCTCCTGGAG
>CAYTOM010000141.1:0-4309 GCA_964439335.1 uncultured Peptococcaceae bacterium
CGTCATCGGCTTTGGAATTAAGCACCTTGACAAATGAAATTGGCGATATAGGATTGGGCTGGAATAGTAGTTTGATTAATGAAGTAGCAGAATTGGGCTTTGGGGTGATGCCCCAGGTGAGAGCGTGGAGCTATGCTACTGATGAGTCCTTAAAATTTGTGACTAATGAAATCAAATCCATGCCTAATTTGTATGCGTTTATGTTTAACGACAAAGAGGTAATCGGCTATCAGGGTGCGGAAAGTGTGCGTGTCTTGGCGACGCTTTTGGAAAATGCCGATGGTAAGCCTATTGCTCCGGTAGCGACGATTGAGTTTAATGAGCAAAAGGGTATTAATAAGCTGGGCTTGCTTTTAAATAAAGAGGTCGTGCGGTTGCATACTATTTCCAATAGTGAAATGAGCAAATTTGAAGCCGAGGGCGGTATGGACGCGGCTATGGACCGCTGGATGCTGGCGGCTAAGGAGCGTAATATGCGCGCACTATTGGTGAGATTTTTTGATATTAATAGTCCGGCAGTGTCTTTTGACCGCAATATGCATTATTTAGAGGAAATTCAAAGCGGATTGGTGGATAGTGGCTTTACGGTAGGTAGTACCGAGTATACCAAGCTGTCGTCGGTTGGTAATAATTCGCTCTTGACTTTGCTGGCAGGATTGGGTGTGGCAGCAGGGTTTATGATGCTTGTCATGCTTTTAGGTGGGCGCAAGCTGGCAATCGCCGGATTTGTCGCGGTAATTGGTTGCTATGGAGCGTGCTATATGTATGATGGAGTGCTGGCACGCAAATTGATGGCGTTGGCTAGTGTGATAATTTATCCGACGATTAGCTGTATAGTGATGATGAAACCACAAAAATATAGCCTGGCGGAATGTATCGGGCGGATTGTGGTGATGTCGTTAATTAGCTTTTTAGGTGCGGTATTTATGGTGGGATTATTGAGCGATACGGCATTTATGCTGAAATTGGATAGCTTTGCCGGAGTAAAAATCGCCCATTTGATTCCGATAGTTGTGGTGCCGTTTGTGCTGTATATTTGGAATGATAATGATCCTATCCAAGCGGTAAAGAATATTTTGGATAAGGCTGTGACCTATAAATGGGGCATTTTAGCGGCGGTATTGGCAGTGTGTGGCTATATTTATATCAGCCGTACCGGTAATACGACTGCGGAATTGAGCACAGCTGAAAGTACGATGCGTACTTTGTTGAATGACTGGCTGGGAGTCAGACCGCGCAGCAAGGAATTTTTGATTGGTTATCCTTTTGCGATGCTGTTATTCTATTTTGGAGCGAGCAAGAAAAATTGGGTATTGACTTTGCCGACGATTATTGGGCAGGTATCGTTAGTTAATACTTATGCTCATTTGCATACGCCGTTATTGATTTCTTTGCATCGCAGCTTGAATGGTTTGGCTTTAGGGCTGGTTTTAGGTGTAATAGCAGTAGTAGTCATAAAATATTTCTTGATTTGCTGGAGGAGATATCAGCATGAGTAAAAAAGTATTGTTATCAGGGTATTATGGCTTTGATAATGTCGGCGATGAGGCGGTATTGTTTTCTATCGTGCGCGATTTGCGGGCGGTAATGGGCGATGCGGTCGAGATTACGGTCTTGTCAAATGATGCCGAAACTACTGCGGCGCGCTATGGCGTGCGAGCGGTCGACCGCTGGAACAAAAAGACACTTTTAAATGAAATTAAGGAATGTGATTTGTTTATTAGCGGCGGTGGTAGTTTGCTGCAAGATGTGACCAGTAAAAATGGTGTGCTATATTATTTGGGATTGATTGCTTTGGCGGAGCATTATCATAAGCCGGTGGTTATTTATGCCCAAGGGATAGGACCGCTAAATTCTTCGCGTAATAGAGTTTTGACGGCTAAATTGCTCAATAAAGCGACAGCTATTACTGTGCGTGATAAGGAATCGGCTGATGAGCTGGAAAAGATGGGTGTAAGCAAAGCGATTACGGTGACGGCTGACCCGGTGTTGGGGTTAGGGCGATTTGGCACTGATGGGACACCGGGGCAGGAGATATTAAGCCACTATGGCTGGCAAGAGGGCAAAAACAGCCTGGCTATTGCGTTGCGCCCCTGGAGCGGCTCGCAAAGATTTGTCGAGGAGACTGCCAAGGCTTGCGCCAGAATGCAAAAAGATGGTTGGCAATTAGTATTTTTGCCGATGCAACAAGAGCAGGACGGTCAAATCAGCTTGAGCGCAGCGGAGATGGTGCGCGATATTACCGGTGAGATGCCGATAGTTTTAGAGGAGCAATTGATGCCGGCGGAAATGGTGTCGGTGTTTCAAAATATGGATATGGTGTTAGGTATGCGGCTTCATGCGCTGATTATCGGGGCGGCTTTGAAAAAACCAGTGGTGGGATTGTCCTATGACCCTAAGGTAGCGGCGTTTATGGAGAGTATCAAAAATGAAGCGTATGATAAATTGGAAGATGTGACCAGTGATGATTTGCTGTTGCATCTGTCTATTTTTGAAGGCACCGAGGAAAACGGTGTTAATGGTGATATGATTGAGCGGGCGGTATATCCGGCATATCTGGTAAATGAGATTTTAGAGGAAAAATAAGTCGCTTAAAAAAGCAAAAATAGGCATATTTAGAAAAATTTTATACTTGTCTGAAGAGCTGTGGATAGTTACAATGAGAGAGCGACAATTTACTGAAGGTTTATTTTTGGGGGAGAAAAAATGCTGGGGCATGATATTTGTTTAGGAATAGCGGCGTTGGTGCTGGCTTTGCTTTTTGTGCCGTTGGCGATGAAGCTGGCGTATAAAATAGGTGCGGTGGATAAGCCTAATGCGCGCAAGGTGCATACGAAAATTATGCCCAGAATGGGCGGATTAGGGATATATCTGGCATATATGGTCGTAGTTTTGTGTACGCAGGAAATGACAATGCAACTGGCAGGGTTATTAATCGGTAGTACTATGCTGGTGGTATTGGGCATTTTTGATGATATGAAAGATTTGAATGCGAAATTCAAATTATTAGTGCAGATAGCTGCGGCTGTTATAGTGATGGCTTTTGGGGTGCGTATCGAGTTTATGACCAATGTGTTTGGCGGTGGGGCAATATATTTGGATATATTGTCGTTGCCGGTGACGCTTTTGTGGATAGTGGGCATTACCAATGCTATTAATTTGATTGACGGCTTAGACGGCTTGGCAGGTGGTATTGCGACGATTGCGGCATTTAGCATGGCGGTAGTGGGTTGGATTTATGGGCAATATTTTATGGCGTCGATGGCGATTATTTTAGCCGGAGCGACGATAGGTTTTTTGCGCTATAATTTTCATCCTGCCAAGGTTTTTATGGGCGATACGGGATCTTTGTTTTTGGGCTTTAATTTAAGTGTCTTAGCAGTGATGGGTGTCGCTAAAAGTGTGACCTTTATTTCTTTGGCAGCACCGGTATTGGTCTTGGGTGTACCTATTTTTGATACATTTTTTGCGATTTTGCGCCGTAAAATGAATCATAAGCCGATTTTTGCGGCGGACAAGGACCATTTGCATCATAGATTGCTGGGAATGGGCTTTTCTCATCGTAATACGGTGCTGATTATTTATGCAATCAGCTTTTTCTTGGCACTGAGCGCGATTTTGATTACTTATTTATCGACAGCGGAAGCAGTGGCTGTCGTGGCGATAGTATTGAGTATTGTGCTAGTGGGAGCGAGCAAGATAGGGGTAATAGCCATCAGACGACCAAAGGAATGCAAAAGTACAGAGGATATTAAACCAAATAAAGAGGCGTAGGAGGTAGGACAGATGAAAGCAAGAACTGTAGCAATTTTAGCCGTAGGAGTATTTTTGTTAGGAGGAGCATGTGGAGCATTGTATGCTGTGCTTAATTCTAATACGCCGAGCAATAATGATAAATTGCCGGTAGGAAGTTATAGCGATTTGCAAAATCAGGACAATAGTGATAACCAAAAGGATAATCAGGATAATAAGGACAACAAAGATAATAATTCTGTAAATAATGACGGTCAGGATAATAGCCAGCAGGGAAATAATGATGGCACCAACAATAATGAGCCTGATAATTCAAACGATCCTACCTATAATAGCGATAGCAGTAGCGTGAAAACCGGAGAGGTCACTGTGCGTGAGGACAGTGCCTTGACCTTGCGCCAAGGTCCGGGTACTAATTATGAAAAATTAGGACAAATTTATCGTGGGGATAGCGTGGAAATATTGGAAGAGCAAAACGGCTGGTATAAAGTTAAAACCTATGATGGGGTGGAGGCTTGGGTGTCAGCTGAGTATGTAGCAATAGTAGAATAAGCCA
>CAYTOM010000142.1:0-4308 GCA_964439335.1 uncultured Peptococcaceae bacterium
GTCACTGCAATTACCGCGGCAGCAGTAGTCGGCATGACACTAATCGTAAACGGCCATGCTTTTAAAATCGGCAGTAAAATTATCGCATACACAGCAGCCGATACCAATTGTCTGATTTGCAAAGCATAATGCGAGGGGATTTCGCCGTCTTGCATACCATAGGAGCAGATAACCGCCTCCGAGCCCCAAGCCAGCATCGTCACAATCGCAAAGAAAAAGCCCAGCATCGAAATCGATTCCCCACCGCTGGGAGTATAGCCGATTAAAATGATGCCCAAGACGCTAATACCTAAGCCTACCATTTGGTACGGACGCAAGCGCTCTTTCATTACAAAATACGACAAAAACGCGCCCCACGCCGGATACATCGCCGAAATAGCCGCCGTATAGCTGGGTCCCAAATATTTAATTGCCAATAAATATGACGACATACCTACCGGACCACCCAGCAAAGCTCCCAGCATGACAAAACGCCCACCTCTGGTCTTGGCTGCGGCAATGACTTTTTTAAACTGCTTGGTAATCAGCATATAAAGCCCTAACCAAATCGCCGAGAAAAAGTCATGCAGAAAAGTGCTGGCAAACGGAGCGAAAAAAATCGCCTCTGCCGTTGACATAAACGGTGTCATCGCTAAAGCAATGCTCAAAAGCACCGTATCCAGTGCCCAAAAGACACCGCCTAAAATACCATATCCCATACTAAAACTCCTTTTAAAAAATCGCAAAAAGAGCCTTGCGGTCAAACACTCTACCGCAGGCTCTTTTTAAATAACGAAAGGTGGCTATTAGAAATCTTCGCTCAAAATCTGATATACAGGAGCACCTTCACACTGCGCCGGGAAACGCACACCCAACAAAGCGGCAATCGTCGGAGTTACATCGACCTGGCGAATAGTTCTGTCGGTGAGGTAATCTTTTTTGATACCGGGACCGGCAGCGACAAAAATCGGAGAAACCGAAGTTTCAAAATATCCTAAAGAAGTAGACAAGCTGTCACCATGCAGTCTGTTGAATCCTTCCTCGATAGAGAAGAAGATATCACCGCATTCCGGACCGTTGACACCCAAAAGCACACCGTCTTTATTGCGCAAGCAAATACCTACGACACGCTTGCCGGTAGCAGGATCACGATAATTGTACAAATCATTGATAATCTGAGTTTCTAAATCATATTTATCAGCAGGATCGACGATACCGGTCTTGTCTCTGCCTTTTAAGTTGATATAAACATAGTTACTGCGGATTTGAACAGCTCTGGTTTTTTCCCAGTCTACTTCACGCAAGCTATTGCCATTTTCGTCTTTCTTCATAACGGTATAGCCTAATGCTTCCATAACGCCGACATTCAAACCACCATATTCGCCTAAAATCGGCGGTACATTTTCGCCAACGATCAAACCGTGGTCAGAAAGTACAAAGATGGTCCAGCCTTCGTCTAAGTAATGCAAGAAACGTCCGATATAGCGGTCGGTTTGCTCATAGAAACGCTCGATCAAGCCTTGATATACTTTTTCATCGGTATGTTTCCACGGCTCCAAAGTTTTGCCCAAATGCCAAATCTGGTGACCTGCACAGTCAACATTGTGCAAGTGAGAGAATACTACATCGTATCCATCGTTATTAATCAAATATTCCAAGCAATCTGCTTGCCATTGGTCATATACATCCCAAGAAGGCTCGAAAATTTTGTCAACTAATTCGGAATCCTCACCACCGATTAAGCTAACCGGAGGAATGTGACCGACTTTTTCAATGATTTCATCATGCAAGCTAGCCGGATGCCACAGCATATCGTTGGTAGTATCCAAAGCATTACTAATCCACAATCTAACCATCGAGCCGTCCTCTGCCAATTCGAGCAATTTGTAGGAACGATAGCAAGGTTTGGTGTCCTCTTTTTTGGTTACTTCATCGACTGCGCTGACCATTTTGCCCATCGGGACAACTACGATCGGCTCATCAGCCTTTTTATTTTTATAAATAGCGACGCGGTCATATTTGCCTTCTTCATTTTGCAAAATCAATGCCGGTCTGCGTACCATACCGCTGGAGGTCAAAATGGTGAATTCTTTTGCACCTTTCGGAGCATTAGCCCATTTTTCGCTGTCAACATCTTCTAATGGAGAATTGATAATGTCATAAGCGACTTTTGCGCCGATCATCATCTCGGTATCGTCAATGTCAACGACATAGGTACGGATTTCGCCGCCTTTACGAGATTCGTCACCCCACCATAATTCCATCATTTCGTCATCATTATCACCGACTACCATATCATCGATATCGGTCATAATGCAGCCTACACCGGCAGGTTTTTCTACGCGAGGAGCATATTTAACCTCGGTAATGCTCGGAGTAGCAACGATGATTTTTTCCCAGTCCATCTGAGCTACGCCCATGTTAACCGAACCCGGCTGAGTACCATCGACTACATGCAAAAGCTCGCTGTTAGAGCTCGGTGGCCAAGAAGAGCCCGGCCAATGCCAAACCAAAGTTTTCAAGCCAGCCTCAGTGGTGACATTCCACATCTGCTCAGCTTTACAATTACGAGAGTCCATATTATAAACAACTGCATCCAAGCTCTCCGGAGATTGTCTCCAGTAGCAAGTAATTTCATGAGTACCGGGATAAGCACCTGTAGCCAAAGTAGTCCAGCAAGGAGGAGTAATAGTAGGAATAGCACCTAACAATCTCATATCATCACGAGTAGCACCTTTTTCACGATAAGCCTTTAAATTAGGCATTCTGCCATCGTCCATCATGCGTTTACTGATGCGTGGATCCATACCATCGACACCCAAAATCAAAATCTTGTTGGTATACGCCTGTCTTTTCATTTTTATCTCTCCTTTTTTGTAATTAAAACGGCAAACTTAAAGCCTAAAAACATTGTAAATCTATTTTTCTAAAATTGAATACTCACTTTGCTATACGAGGTATCGATTTTTACATCGATACCTCACATATCTAACTTTAGAGTACACCCATGAATCCCCACCAAGGAATCATGACAAAGAATACTAACAAAGTTGCTAAAATTGATTTAAATGCTGCTAATTTGAAGAAGTCGGTCATCTTCATCAAGCCAAATGCGTAGAAAATCAAGTAGCTCAAATATTCATACGGCAAGAAGATCTGGTCGCAGCCTAAATACAGAGCGTACAATGCACCGACAGGATTGATGCCTAATCCGGCAGCTACCTGAGCGATAGGCTCGCTGAAACCTGCCAAAATTGCGAACGGAGTCAACAAGAAGTTCAACAATACACCGATTACATAAATCGCACCTGCAACTACGCTGGTGGACAACGGTGCCAAGAACGGAATTAACAATTCTGCTACCATCGTACCGATACCCAAATAGTTGGATACACTACCGATAGACAAGCAAGCAACACAGAAGAATACCATGCTGAAGTCGATATTTTTAACATCATCAGCATTTGCTACTTTGATAATTGGGAAATACATAATCCACGGGATAACGATAAATGCCCAGTCTAAAGCGATACCATGAATAGAACCGGTCAACATAAAGATGATCAAAGCTAACATATAAGCAGTAGCTAATTTTTCATCTTTACTCATTTTGCCTAATTTTTGGTACTCAGCCTGGTAGAAATCTTTGCCCGGCAATTTTTTAGTCGGTTTAAAGACCTTGGGCATAATCCATACTAAAGCCAAGATAAAAAATACATACGGCAACATTTCCAAGAAGAAACGAGTCCAAGTCGGAGCATAGCTAGCACCGGCTAAAGCTGCGGAGTTGAACAAAATAGATAAGAAATACGGAGTGTAAATAAATACACAAGATGCACCGGCAGATAAAGCACCAACAAACATAATCAATGCCGAATCCATTGTACGACCTAATTCAAAGGTTTTGCACAAACCGAAAGTAAATGCTGCCATGATAATCCAAGCATTACCACCGGTTGCGGTATTCAAAATACAGCCGGCAATTAAAACACCATACAACAAACCATAATAGCTACCACCTACGCGCAAAATGCACCAGTAAGCAATACGGCGTAAAAGACCTACGCGGTCCATAACATTCGCAATCATATAACCGCCGATAACAACCATCGGGGTAGTACCGAGCCATGCACCATACGCTGCATCCATCGGTGCCAATCCTAAAACAATATAGCCTATCGGGAACATCATCGATACAGCCATCAAGTCCATTAATTCAAACGCTACTAATAAAATACCCGTCGCTGTAACAAATAAGAATTTTTTAACCTCAAGTGTGTAGTACTCGTTGCATGGAGCAATCCAAATCATGGCTACAGCCGCCAAAAC
>CAYTOM010000143.1:0-4277 GCA_964439335.1 uncultured Peptococcaceae bacterium
GACGACCCGGGAATGCATTCCTCCCAAAACGAGCAGGATAGCCGCCACTATGCCAAAGCCGCTAAAATCCTCATGCTTGAGCCCTCCGACTCCGCAGAATGCAAAGAATTTACCAAAATTGCTTTTGAGCTCAGCGAGCGTTTTGACACTCCGGCATTTTTACGCCTTTCCACTCGAGTTTCCCACTCCCAAAGCCTAGTCGAAATTGCCGAGCGTGATAATATCGAGCTCAAAGACTATGTCAAAGATCCTGCCAAATATGTCATGATGCCCAGCAACGCCATCAAACGCCATGTCGCTGTCGAGGAGCGTATGCAAGCACTAGATCAATTTGCAGAAAGCACCGAATTAAACACTATCGAGAATAATGGCGCTAAAATCGGTATCATCACTGCCGGCGACTGCTATGTTTACGCCAAAGAAGCCCTCAGTGATAAAGCCAACTATCTGAAATTAGGCATGGTTTTCCCTTTGCCCAAACAAACTATCATCGATTTTGCCCAAGGCTTAGACAAAGTCTATGTCTTAGAAGAATTAGACCCCTTCATCGAGGAGCATTGTAAATCTCTCGGAGTTAATGTCATCGGCAAAGACGCCTTCACCCTATTAGGCGAATATTCCCCCAACATGATCAAAAAAGTCATCTTAAACGAAGATGTCGAAATCACTGCCCAGGCTACCGAGCCTATCCCGGTACGCCCGCCGGTCATGTGCCCGGGATGTCCACACCGCGGTAGTTTCTATGTCTTGAAAAAATTAGGCTTGACTGTATGCGGTGATATCGGCTGCTACACCTTGGGTGCCGCTGCTCCGCTTAATGCTTTAGACAGCTGCATCTGCATGGGTGCCTCTATCGGCAGTGCTTTCGGCATGGCAAAAGCACGCGGCGAGGAATTTAACAAAAAGCTCATCTCCGTCATTGGCGATTCGACCTTTATCCATTCCGGTATCACCGGACTTATCGATATCGTCTACAATAAAGGCGCTAACACCGTCATGATTTTGGACAACTCCATCACCGGTATGACCGGTCATCAGGACAATCCTACCACCGGCAAAACCATTCGCGGTGAAGCAACCAAAGCAGTCGATTTAGAGCTTTTGTGCAGAGCTATCGGCATTGACCATATCGCGATTGTCGATCCCTTTGATGTCGACAAATTAGAGGCTACCGTCAAAGAAGAATTAAATCGTCCGGAGCCTTCGGTCATCATCTCCCAGCGCCCATGTGCCCTATTAAAAACCGTAAAATACACCGGTCACGCCACTATTACCGATAAATGCCGTAAATGCCGCAAATGTATGCAATTAGGCTGCCCGGCATTATCCTTTGATAACGATGGCGTACATGTCGATTTGACCCAATGTAACGGTTGCGGTTTGTGTGTAAATATCTGCCCATTTGGGGCGATTGTAAAGGAGGGCTAAAAATGGGAAAAAGTATTATGATTGTCGGTGTCGGCGGTCAAGGGACACTTTTAGCCAGCCGTATCCTGGGTAATGCCATCATCAATTCCGGCTACGATGTCAAATTATCCGAAGTCCACGGCATGAGCCAGCGTGGTGGCAGTGTCATTACCTATGTTAAATATGCTGACAAAGTTTATTCCCCGATTATCGACCAAGGTGAAGCCGATATTATCTTGGCATTTGAATTATTAGAAGCCTATCGTGCGTTACCCTATCTGAAAAAAGGTGGCAAAGTCATCGTCAATACCCAATGCATCGACCCGATGCCGGTCATCACCGGAGCGATGAGCTACCCTACCGATATCGCCGAAAAAATCAGCACTATGGCTGATGTCACAGCGGTAGATGCCTTAGCCTTAGCCCAAGAAGCAGGCAACGCCAAGGCGGTCAATGTCGTTTTAATTGGTTTTATGGCAAAAACTACCGATATCCCCTATGAAATGTGGATTGAAACTATCAAAACCACTGTCCCGGCTAAATTTTTAGAGGTCAATCTCAAAGCCTTTGATTTAGGCTATAACTATGTAAAATAGTGAAACTAAATATGTTATTGAAAAAGGTATAAGTTTATAAACTTAGTTAAACTCTTTTTCGTTAAGAGGGTTAGGGGGGATTACCCTAAAGGGCATAAACCGATTCACCCCCTTAAACCCTCTTAACAATCACCCTAACCCCCTTAAAACGGGTGCTCAATCGCCGCACGGCAAAACCACTTCGGTCGAAAGTGTTTTTTGCGTTGCACTTTATATGCCGCGTGGACAATTTTGTATATGGCATTAATCATATGGTGACTGCGCGTGAGCTCGAATATAGGCGTGAGCGTTTCTTTTTAACAAATAGCAACTACAAATGTACATCTGACCTACATTCACCATTGCGAGGGGAATGAGGAGATTCAAAGAGGAGAAAGGGGGCAAGCACCTGCCCCCTTTCTCCTCTTTGGTAATAGTTTTTTAATCTTTTTATAATAAATTCTGTAAAGATATAGCTGGTTTGCTATACCTTTTTTATTTTTATCTTCTCTTCTTTGTTTGAAAATATAACAAATTCTACTCAGCCCACACCTGGATATCCGCATCAGCAGGCAAAACCAAATCATAAATCTGCATCAAATGCTCCGCTATTTCGTTCGCTTGGCAGGTTTTTTGGCAAGCTAAATACAAAATGACATACTCGACCTCCTGCGCCACACTCAAAATACCACTGCGGTCACAGCCATTGCGCAAATAAAAATTAATTCGTCTGGCACGCAAATTTTGCTCCGCCTCGTCCTTGCCATACTCCGGATTTTCCGTCTCGATAATGACACCGGCTATTTTATCGGCTAATTCCGCTTTCATTTCCCCTAAAAACCTACTGCCGTAGCCTTTATTACGCTCCTTGGAATTGACCGCATAATAATCAAGTAGCCAATAATTATCCGCTCCTGCATAGAGCAAAGCATAGCCTATCAGCGCACCATTTGCATCTTCCCAGATGTAGCCATGGTATTTACCCTCGTCCCACAGCTCACTGATTTTTTCCCAAGGCTTAATTTCCTCTTTTGGGAAGTGATTAGGCATCAAATTATCATAAATATACCCCAATTCATTTTTATCAATTATACGCATCTTTATTCTCCTTTTCGAGTTTTTCCTAGGTTTAATTACATTTTTACAGTTGACATATTTCTGCAATCATGCTATACTTACAGATGGTCGCTTTACGGCGATATCTTTTTTTCATTCATAACGGTATCATTTCAACATAAACATACGCTGGAAGGCAGGACTTTTGTCCTGTCTTTCGGCGTTTTTTAGAGTCTAAATGCGTCTTTGTACCATTTGATGCGACTCTCCTGCCCAAAAGACACCGTCACCACATCAAAACGGCAAATTCTCTCGCTCATATTTTCCTTGAGCAAAAATTGCTCTGCCGCGCGGTATAAAAACCGCTGTTTTTTCAGCGATATGGTATCCTCCGCTGTGCCATAGCGGTCATTGCTTTTGCTTCTGACCTCAACAAAGACCACCATTTCGCCATCAAGTGCTATAATATCGATTTCCCCACTTCTTACATAATAATTCCGCGCCACTATCTCTAATCCCTGCTCGCTGAGATATCCGACCGCCATATCCTCAGCTAAATTGCCTAATTCTTTTCTTTTCATTTTCTCTGCTCAAGCGGCGCATACAGCTTAATAATTTCCTCCGCCGCTTTCATACCATCAATGCTTGCCGACACTATTCCACCGGCATAGCCTGCGCCCTCGCCACACGGATATAGACCACTCACATTTAGCGCTTGACCACTCGTATTGCGCAATATTCTCACCGGCGAGGAGCTACGGCTCTCTATCGCCGTCAGTACCGCCTGCGGATGAGCAAATCCTTTGATTTTTCCGGCAAAATAGGGAATTGCCTCTCTAAGCGCCTCGGTGACCTCTACCGGCAGACATTCCTTGATTTCTCGCAATACCACCCCCGGTCTGTAGCTCGGGGTAATATCGCCAAATTCCTTGCTCGGACGATCCTTTAAAAAATCACGCACCAATTGCGCCGGAGCCTTATAGCCATCATTAGACAATTCATAAGCCTTGCGCTCCCAATAGCGCTGAAATTCGACGCCTGCCAGGACATCATTCGAGCCAAAATCTCTACTGTCGACACTAACTATCAAAGCACTGTTCGCATTTTCGGCAGCACGCGCGTGGAGGCTCATGCCATTAGTCACGATACCCCCTGCCTCCGAGGCTGCGGCAACGACCTGCCCACCGGGGCACATACAAAAGCTATACACCGCTCTGCCATTAGAGGCATGGTAGGTCA
>CAYTOM010000144.1:0-4234 GCA_964439335.1 uncultured Peptococcaceae bacterium
AAGCAGGAGCTAAAGAAGTACCGGAAATGGTCATTTTAGATGCTATCATGGAAGGTCACGAGGTAATTAAAGAAATCGTTAAATTTATCGAGGAATTCCGCGCAGAAGCCTTGGAGATGGAGTTAGCAAAAGAAAAAATCATGCCGACTTTGATCAATATTCCGGAAGAAATCGTAACTGCGGTTGAGGAATTTGCTCATGATGATTTGTTAGATGCTGTCCGTATTAAAGACAAGCATACGCGTGATGATGCCAGCGATGCGGTAAAATTACGCACTATGGAGCATTTTGCGGAGGTTTTCCCGGAGCAGGAGAAAGATGTCGCCGATGCTTTTGATAAATTAAAGAAAAATATCGTGCGTCGCTTGATCACTATCGATAAAATTCGTCCTGACGGTCGTGCTATGAACGAAGTGCGCCCACTTTCCTGCGAAGTAGATATTTTAAATCGTACTCATGGCAGTGCGTTATTCACTCGTGGACAAACTCAGATTTTATCCGTTGTTACATTGGGATCTTCCTCTGACGAGCAGATGTTAGACGGTTTGGAAATGGAAACCAGAAAACGCTATATTCATCAGTACAATTTCCCACCCTACAGCGTAGGCGAGTGCAAACCGATGCGTGGTCCCGGTCGTCGTGAAATCGGTCACGGTGCGTTGGCAGGTCGTGCTTTGGAGCCGGTTATCCCGTCTGAGGATATCTTCCCCTATACTATTCGTGTTGTTTCCGAGGCTATTGAATCCAATGGCTCTACCTCGATGGGTAGCGTCTGTGGCAGTACCATGGCATTGATGGCAGCAGGTGTGCCGTTAGTACGCCCGGTATCCGGTGTCGCTATGGGCTTGATTCGTGAAGGCGATGAATTTACTGTCCTCACCGACTTGCAGGGCTTAGAGGATGCTTTAGGCGATATGGACTTTAAAGTAGCAGGTACTACCAAGGGTGTCACCGCTATTCAGATGGATATCAAAATTGCCGGCATTAATAAAGCTATCTTGAAGCAGGCTTTGGAGCAGGCTCATGAGGGCAGAATGTTTATTTTAGATACTATGCTCAAGGCTATCGCTGAGCCACGCAAAGAATTATCGCCGTATGCTCCGCGCTTTGAGATTATGCATATCAATCCGGACAAGATTAAAGATGTCCTCGGGCCCGGCGGCAAGGTCATCAAGAAAATCGTCGAAGATACCGGCGTAAAAATCGATATTGATGATGATGGCAAGGTAGTTATTATGTCTGCTGACGGTCAGGCAGCAGAGGCAGCTATCCGCACAATCAAAGAAATCACTAAAGAGGTCGAAGTCGGTGAAATTTACACCGGTAAAGTTGTACGCATTATGGATTTCGGTGCTTTCGTGCAATTATTGCCCGGCAAAGATGGCTTAGTCCATATTTCGCAATTAGCGAAGGAAAGAGTGAAAAATGTCGAGGATGTCGTCAAAGTAGGTGACGAGATTACCGTAAAAGTTATCGAAATCGATAAACAAGGTCGTGTTAATCTCTCTCGCAAGGTACTCTTGAAAGAAGAAGACAAAAAAACCGAAGAATAATATAAAAAGCAGTCGTTTAGGCGACTGCTTTTTGTGCAAAAAAACAAAAATATTTGTAAAATTAGCTTGACAAAAAGTAAAACTAGCTTTACAATATGGGTGTAAAGTTAATTTTACTTTAAAGGAGTGATAGCGTGCAAAATAATGTAGAGCAGCTACGAAAATTGCGCAATTTAAGCCAAGAGCAGCTGGGAGAAATTTTGAGCGTCTCCAGGCAGACGATTATTTCGATTGAAAAGGGGCGCTATAATCCGTCGTTAGATTTAGCGTTTAGGATAGCTAGGTTTTTTGCGCTACCTATCGAGGAAATATTTATTTATGAGGAGGAAAAATGATGAATTTAGAGAAAAAGGTCGCAGTATATGTAGGAATGTTGATTTTAGGTATTGTTTTGTTTTCATTAGGAGTAAGTGGCATTTTGGATAGCTTTTGGAGTGGCTGCGGTGGGGCATTGGTAGCAGTGGCGGCTATGCGCTTATACAGCTACTATAGATTTGCGACTGATGCGGAATATGCGAAAAAGGTGACGACCGAAACTCATGATGAACGCAATAATTATTTGGGTACGAAAGCGGCGGCTTTAGCCTTTCGCTGGGGATTGTTAGCGATAGCGGCATTAGTATTTATTTTGCAAATCGCCGGATTAAAGGAATATTCGACTGTATTGGGCTTTGTGATTTGCTTTTTGCTGATAGTCTATGTAGTAATTTATTATTATCTAAAAAAGAAATACTAAAAAAATGTCCGTCTTTGTGACGGACATTTTTAGATAGCTTAGATTTTAAAGAGTAAATCACCATAGGTGGGGAATGGCCAGTAGTCTTTGCCGACCAAGACCTCTAATTTGTCAGCGACACTACGCAAAGCGGCCATTTGCGGTAAGACGAAATCACGATAGTAAATAGCCGCACCCTGGACATTTTCCTCGTGTACTTCGGCTTTACTGACTGCTTCCTCTAAAGCTTTGTACGCGTGGTAGGTCTCGGCTAGTAATGTCGATATTTCGCTGATGAGGCTTTCCTGCATGGTGCAGTCAGCGGTAGCTACGGCACCTTTGATAGCGATGACGGCAGCGGAGATGTCGGCGAGGAATTTATTAACTGCCGGCATGATTTCTTTAGCTGCCATTTCCAGCATAGTCAGAGCTTCGATACGGATGACTTTGGAATAGTTTTCTAATAAAATTTCGCAGCGCGAGCGCAATTCGGTTTCGGTATAGACGCCATGCTTGGTGAATAGCTTGATATTCTTATCTTCAACCAGCATCGGGATAGCATCGACCGAGTTGGCTAGATTTTTTAATCCACGGCGAGCGGCTTCCTCGACCCATTCCGGAGAATAATTGTTGCCGTTAAAGATGATGCGTTTGTGTTTTTTGATTGTTTCACGCACGATATCCATTGCGGTTTGCTCAGGCTCAGCGGATTTCTCCAAAATATCACTAAACTGGCTAAAGGATTCGGCGACGATAGTATTTAAGATTATATTCGGACCGGCGATAGAGAATGAGGAGCCGAGCATTCTAAACTCAAATTTATTATTGGTGAACGCAAAAGGCGAGGTGCGGTTGCGGTCAGAGGTGTCTTTAGCTAAATCAGGCAGGATATTGACACCCATTTCCATTTTGTTAAATGATCTCTTTTCGTAAGGCACATCCTTTTCGATGCAATCCAAAATATCAGCCAGTTCATCACCGATATACATGGAAATGATAGCCGGTGGTGCTTCGCTGGCACCCAAGCGGTGGTCGTTGCCGGCACTGGCGCAAGTCATACGCAGTAAATCCTGGTATTCATCGACTGCTTTGATCGTAGCGGCTAAAATGAGCAGAAAACGCACATTTTTTTCCGGCTCTTTGCCGGGGCTGAGCAGATTGATGCCGGTATTGGTAGACAATGACCAGTTGTTGTGCTTGCCGGAGCCGTTGATACCGGCAAATGGTTTTTCGTGCAACAAGCAGGACAAATCATGCTTGCGAGCGACATCTTTTAATATTTCCATCGTGAGTTGGTTGTTATCGGTAGCGACATTGGTCGTGCCGAAAATCGGAGCTAATTCATGCTGCGCCGGAGCGACTTCGTTATGCTCGGTTTTCGCGTAGATGCCCAATTTCCACAATTCTTCGTTTAAATCGTCCATAAAAGCCTGGATACGGGGCTTGATAGCACCGAAATAGTGATCCTCTAATTCCTGACCTTTAGGTGGCATCGCGCCAAACAAGGTGCGCCCACAGAATAATAAATCGGTGCGTTTATAGGATACTTTGCGATCGACCAGGAAATATTCCTGCTCGGGTCCTACGGTAGTCGTGACACGCGTGACATCATTATAGCCTAAAGCGTGTAATAAACGGGTGGCTTCTTTGTTGATAGCTTCCATAGAGCGCAAAAGAGGAGTTTTTTTGTCTAATGTCTCACCGCTATAGGAGCAAAATACCGTCGGAATGTAGAGAGTTTTGCCTTTGACAAAAGCATAGGAGGACGGATCCCAAGCAGTATAACCGCGCGCTTCAAAGGTAGCACGCAAACCGCCGGAGGGAAAACTGGAGGCATCGGGCTCGCCTTTGATGAGCTCTTTACCGGAAAATTCCATGATGACTCGTCCGCCATCAGCCGGAGTAATAAAGCTGTCGTGCTTTTCGGCGGTGATGCCGGTCATCGGCTGAAACCAATGAGTATAGT
>CAYTOM010000145.1:0-4191 GCA_964439335.1 uncultured Peptococcaceae bacterium
TGCGATATCATATCTTGGCATGAAAAGCAAATCGGTATTTTAGACCAAAATGGCTACAAGGTCGAATTGCATTATGATGAAGCAGAGCTGGACTGTGCCGATGGCAGCATGGTATTTTTTGGCGAAAGTTTGGCAGAAGAATAATAAACAAATAATAAACAGTGATGAAAGTGAGCGACTATGGAAAAGGAAATCATAAAAATAGAAAAGCTAAATTATAAAGTCGGTAATCGCTATCTTTTAAAAGACATTAACTGGAGCGTCAAAGAAGGGGAGCATTGGCTAATATTTGGCTTAAACGGTAGTGGTAAAACGACACTATTAAGCAATATTGCCGGATTTGGTAGCCATACTGACGGTGAAATGGAGATATTCGGTGAAAAATACAGCGAGGAAACTACCATGCCGATTCGCAGACGAATTGGTTTTGTCAGCAGTAGTTTTTTCAGCAAATATTACAAGCACGAATCTGTCTTGGAAATAGTTTTAAGCGGTATAAACGGTACTTTGGGCTTGAATTTTGCTATCAGCAATCAAGATGTCATCAAAGCACGCAAAATATTAGACAAGTTAGGTATGCTGGATAAAATGAATCAATCTTTTATCGAATTATCCAAAGGCGAGCAACAAAAAGTATTAATTGCCAGAGCTTTGATTATTGAGCCGAGTATTTTGATTTTAGATGAGCCCAACACCGGCTTAGATATTTATGCCCGAGAGCAGATGATGGATTTCATCAAGCAAATGCTATTAGATGAAAAAATTGCTATCATCTATGTGACGCATTATATGGAAGAGGTTTTAGAGGGCTTTGATAAGTGCATGATTCTGAAAAACGGTAGAATATCAGCCATTGGTGAAACGGAAAATATCCTCACGAATTATTTTGCATAAAATATTCGTAAGTTTTGAGTAAATAGAGAAGTAAATAAAGAAAGGAGAATTGCAAATTGAAAAAGATTGATGTGCATAAATCCAGAGATGCTGCGGCAGCGGAAGCCGTAAGCATGATGGCAGATTTAAAATATTTCGATGAGCAATTTATTTATTATACCACAGCCTATGTAGAAAAGCAGACGATTAAGTATCGTTTGCACGAAAATGCCGATAAAATGTACAGCTTTTTCATTAACAGCCCACAAAGAGGACTGTATCCGGTGGAAATTACCCAGCATGGGTATTTCAAAAAAGTACCATCCGGCAAGGAAAGCGAAATAGCAGTGGAAGTGCAAAATGATACGCTGAAAAATTTAAAAAGTATGTATCCCAAGGAGCTATTTAGATTTTTAGATGCCTTAGGAAAAATATCACCCAATGATAGTGCAGCACAAATCATGTGTAATTGGCAGGACGAATTAGAGCTTTGCTTCATAGAGGACAAAATTAACTTATTTTGGGGTGAATTGCAGGCAGTACAGGCGGCAAAATTGCTTACTGAGGACACATTTTTCACCTTAAAAGAATGGGTCGAGGATCGTAAAGCTCAAATTGCTAAGCACGAAAATGTGCCGTGGCATAGAAAGCATACCATTCATGGATTTATGTATTGGGAAAATGAGGTCAAAAAGGTTTATGTCAACGCCCAGTATTCCTTGGCAATGCAGCGTCTAAGCGAAATAAAAGAGCAGGGAGTTTATTGCACGCCATTATTTACGAAAAAATATTGGCTAGACAGCAAGCCGGAGCGCAAGCTATTGGAATGGCGCGAGATATTTAAAAATGATTTGCTGGAAGCAATGGACGATAATTATCTAAATTATCTAAAAGAAATCCAACAATTGCCGGCTGTAATTGACAGCACAGCTTTTGAGGAAATGACTCAAGCGATAGATACTGATAAATATCCGTCAGCCAAACAAGTATTAAACTACTATAAAACAGTCCTAAATATTCGCTAGTCTTGTTGTAGCAGTTCATTTGAACTGCTACAATTTTTTATGTTGTTTTTCGCATGTGAATAGGTTTACATAAGGTTTCTTATAAGCACATTAGATAAATATTATAACTATAGATTTTCGGTTATAAAAACTACTGAACAATGAACAATGAACACAAGGGGGAGTGTCGTAGTTGCTCCCCCTTGTAAAACAAAAAACCTGCCGAAGCAGGTCATCTCAAATTTTGATTGGTCCAATGCGTGGATTGTAAAAACTCTTTCATGAAGATAGTACCATTATCGGCTAAAATCCTAAACCAATCATAACGATTATGCCGGCAGTATATAACTAGATCAGAAAAACTGACAATATTATTATCTTCACAAAAATCAATCATATCACAAAGTGCAGCATATCTATCGGTGATAAGAGTAATAACAGAGGCATAATCCGCACCGCATAAAAATTTAACATTTTCTTGGGGATAACGGTATTTTTCGGGATTATCTAAATGGCACAAATACCGAGCATAGCCACGAATTGATTGAACTATCTCACAACCAACACCGCCAATCTGATCAAATATATCTTGTGCTTGTTTTGGTGTCTTTACACCGTCAAACATAAGCATAACATGATAATGTTCTTTTTTAGGTTGTCCTTGAGGATCGATATCCTTATCATGCAGCGGAGAAATAAAAGCAGGAATAAATTGCTCAGAAAGAATAATCTGCCAATCTTCCGGAGCACTTTCAGGATACACTACACAAGCATAATTTCTAGTACGAGTAGAAGCCATTTAAAACACTCCTTGAAATTTAACACATAATATGCTATACTTATTTAATGCCGAGAAACGGTATTTTACGAAGAAACCAGAAAAGTATATTCCATGCTTCCCGGAATTTATGCAGCAATAAACTAAGACCGGCTAAAGATAAAGCTAAAGGCATATTGATAAAATTAGCCATTAAATTAATACCTTGTCCCATTAGGACAATCAGCTCATCCATGATAGAAGATACATCAGCAGGTAGAGTAGGGAGAGCCGGCAAAGTGTTCAAAAGAGAAGTAAAGAGAGATAAAACAACGCCTAAAACAGCTGAAATAATCATATTATCACTCCTTAAAAAATTTTTCAAAAGCTTCGAGTACAGACCGATAAAATGCCAAAACTAAAACCATACTGGTAATAGTTTTACAAAGATTACGCAGCACCTCTAAGCCTTCCGGAAAAACATCAAAAGTAGTTTCTTCAAGAATAACCATTTCACCATTGGGAGCTAAATCCCAAGGCAAGGCAATTCGAGGAATGGTCAAAGTTGTAGTTGGCTCGACTGTAGCATTAAAAAGCTCTTGTAAAAGTGCTACAAAGTCAGTAGCTACTTGGTAGACAAAACCAAGCTTAGAATAAGCAACTGCTTTAAACTCATCAAATTTAGGCTGTAAATCGTCTACAGATGGAATAAATAAAGCTTTTAATCCTTCAAGAATAAAATTAGCTATCTGCTGCGGAAGTGCCTGGATTGCAGAAAGAATGGATTTGAGCCATGTAATAATATTTCCTATCAAGCCGGATATAACTCCGGTGTCTGATACTTCGATACTACCGGAGATATTAGCTCCCCACCATAATTCAGCAAAATATTGATAGTTTTCCTTGCTATAAGAGTTTACACCGGTAGGAGAATAGGCAACATCTATATAGACTAAAGACATATCATCAGGCATGGTAAAGGACTGCTGCAAGGTATCTATATCGTAATAGGTATATATGCTTATTTCTTCACCCTCAGAGGTTACACCACCAATAGTAACGGTATTGCCATAATAAGTTTGTGAGCCATTACTACTCAAACGATAATCATCGGTACCTAAAGTTAATGGAGATTTATCGTTTTTCTGGTACTGGTCACCGCTAGAAGATGTGTAAAATGTTCTATAACTACCGGTGGCAGAATATTTAGCATAACCACCATAGCCGACACCACCATAGACAGTGTCATTAAAGTTAAGATTTAAATCTAAGCGTGTACCTTTAGGGACTAAAGTTGTACCATCATCCTGCAAGTAATTGAGATAGAGAGTATAACCGAAAAGATTGTTAAAGGCAGCGAAAAAATCTTCTTTAGATTTAATAGTTTGATTTCGGAAATAGGTCTGCAATGCTGTAGTTGTAAAGAGCTTATTAAAGCCTATATCAGCAGAGGGGATAAAAGTGTTTTCTTCTCTATAGTCAAATACGGAACTATAGACAGCTAAATCAATAGAGGTAAGTCCGGACTTGTCATTTATTAGACCGATTGTAGAGACC
>CAYTOM010000146.1:0-4165 GCA_964439335.1 uncultured Peptococcaceae bacterium
AATTTTGTGGGATGTGCCACTGGAGATAACGCCGGAGATGGTGTCGGATAAATGTGGTGCTTGCGCGGCTTGTGTGCGAAATTGTCCGGCGCAGGCTATCGATGAAGAACGGCGCATGGTGGATACGACACGCTGCTTGGCATATAAAACGCTGGATAAAAAGTATCCTGACGAGGAGACGATTAGACGGATCGCGAAAAATGGCTATATTTACGGTTGCGATGTCTGTCAGCTGGTCTGCCCTCATAATCAAGGACTGGCAAACGATAAGCATCCTGCTTGGCAAATCAAGCGTGAATTGGCAGCGTGTGATGTGCGCGAATTATTGGAAATGAGCAACAGGGAGTTTAAAGAGAAATATAGCACTATTTCCGGCAGCTGGCGCGGCAAAGGAGTATTGGCAAGAAACGGGATATGGCTTTTGGGTGCCAGAAAAATACCGGAAATGCGCGAAATGTGGCAAAAAATAGTGCAAAGCGATAATGAAAATTTGCGTTTGGCAGCGAGATGGGCATTGGCGCAATATGATGAGGAGTGAAAAAATGCCGGCAGATATCGTGCGAGATTTTTTAAAAAAGTATGATTTAGCGAGTACCTGGTATTATCAAGAAAAGAGTATTGCGTGGGCAGAGTATGGTATCATGCGTGCGCTGACTAAAGATGGCTATAATGGCATAGAGGAAGCGGCGGAAATATTAAATAGGGAAAATATTGCCCTTGCTATGGCAGATTTGCAAAAAAGAGCCGAATTTATGGGTTTAGTCGAAAAAGAGGATAAATTGATTTTTCATCAGCTTTTAGAGGAGCTTTTGCGCGCATTATCCGCAGATAAAGCCAATGAGCAGGAACATATCGCCCAAATTTATGATGTTTTCCGCGCAGTAGCGGCTGATGAGGACGAGAAAAGAATTAAATCCTTTGTCGATAATTTTATTTATCTGCCGAAATGTGCCTTGCTGGAGTATTGTGCCGATGGGGAGCTATTAGATGGTGAATTGTATCAAAAGCTGATTTTGAGCAAGCCCAAGCTTGCCAAGGCGTGCTTTAATCAGCTCTTTCAAAGGCTCTAATTGCTATGGGGCTTTGTTTATGCCTGAGGTAAGCAATTATTAATCAAATATGCCAATCATCTATGGCAAAAAAAGCGGAAATATGATATAATTAAGCATAACTATATTTAAGGCGGTGCGAGAAGTGTTTAATATAGGATTTTCAGAATTAATCTTGATTTTGGTTGTAGCGTTAGTTATTTTTGGACCGGAGAAATTGCCGGAGTTGGGTAAAACTTTGGGCAAAACAGTGAAAGAGTTTAATAAAGCGGTCAATAAAATTGACAGCGAAATCAAAAAAGGCGTAAATGATATGGCTGAAAGTGCAGGATTAGACGAAACTATCAAAGAAGTAAAAGATTTAGGCGAAAATATTAAGCAAGCTGATGCGAGCTTGAAAAATTTCACCCAGGAATTAAAAGATACCAAGGTAGCTAATCCTTTAAAAGACGAAATTTCCGAGATAGATGATACTTTAAAGCAAACCCAAGAAGTGATGAAAGGCTTTGACAAGGAATTAAAGGATTTAAGCAAGATAGATTTGCTGAAATAATTAGGCGTAGGAATAAGCAAAATTTGATGAAGCAGGGTGACCAGAATGGATGAAAAATATGCTCCGGTGGCAGAGCATTTACGAGAATTGCGCAAGGTAATAATTTGGATAGCGGTTTCCCTGGTATTGGGGACAATAATTTGCTATAGCTTTTTTATTGAGCAAGCGATGGCATTGGTGACTTCACCGATTAATGATTTAGGATTGGAATTGAAATTTATCAGCGTTTCCGAGGGTTTTATGGCGCATATCAAAATAGCGTTGTTAGGCGGTTTGATTATAGCCAGTCCGGTGATTTGCTGGCAATTAATGAGCTTTATTTTGCCGGCTTTGTATAAGCACGAGCGCAAGGTTTTTTATATGCTACTGTTTTTTAGCGTAGTTTTATTTGTAGTCGGTATTGCCTTTGCTTATTTTGGCGTATTGCGCTTGGCTTTAAATGCGCTATTATTTACTTTTTCCGGCGAATTGGTGCCTGAAATTACGGCGGATTATTATATCTCGTTCGTCTTGAAGTTTTTGCTGCCGTTTGGTATAGTCTTTGAAATACCGCTGTTTGTTTACTTTTTGACCAAGGTCGGAATTATCAAGCCTGAGCATTTGCGTAAAAACAGAAAATATGTCATTTTAGTAATTTTGATTTTGGCGGCAATGTTAACTCCGCCGGATATCATCAGCCAGTTAATGCTGGCGGCACCGATGTATTTGCTATACGAAATCAGTATCAAGATTTCTGTCTCGGTCTATAATCGCAAAATTCGCAAGGAGGAAAAAGCCCGGGCTAAACAGGCGAAAAAAGAAGCGAAAGCAGCGAAAAAGCTAGCTAAGCAGCAAGCCAAAGAAGAGAAAAAAATGCGGAAAAAGGATAAAAATTTTGCATCGGATAAAGGGAATATTGAAGAAAACCAAGAATAACATAATAGATAAATAATAACTCTCGAGGAGGGTGCAAAAATGGAACAACAATTAACTAACTTTGGCAGTATTTTAGGTAAAGATATGCTCAATATCAACGATGGCTCATTTGCAGGCACAGTGCAGGGCGCACTTATTGACATGAATGAAAGAAAGGTGCTGGGCTTTGCATTAAAGCAAAAGAACCTATTAACTAATAAAGCAAAAAGTGTGATCCCCTATGAGCAGGTCAAATCTTTAAACGGAGATTTGGTTACAGTGACTGATGCGAATGAGGCTGCTTTGGATGGCAAAAATATCATCGGGCTCAGCGTCATTACCGCTGACGGTGTCTTTTTGGGCAAGGTCGTAGATTTCGCTTTTGATAAAGAGGGATTGATTGCCGAGTATATTTTAAAAGACGGTGTGATGAAAGGTCTGCCTAATGACCGCGGAGCGATCAGCAATTTAGATGTCTATACTATCGGTAAAGATGCCATTATTGCCAAGGAGGGCTTGACCCAGGGCGAATTTGCTATTACCGATGAGGATATTTATGGCGATTGGCAAAAGGTCGATGAGATTTTAGACAGTATGGCTGATGAAGAGGAAGAAGCTCCGAAAAAAGAATTTGAGTATAGCGAGGCTTATGAGGAGCATTTTGACGAGGTTACCGGCAAAATCGGCAAGGCATTTAGCGATGCCGGGCAAAAAATCAAGGATATTGATACCGAAAAGGTACGCAGCAATATTAAAACCCAGGCTAACAAGCTGGGCGATGGCTTTTTAGGTATTTGCGCTAATTTTAAGGATCGCGCTAAATCTCGTAAATATGCCAAGGAAGCGGCTAAAGCCGAGGCTGCCAGCGCGCAAAAGGCTAATGAACCGGCTAATACGGAAATTGATTTTGATGATTTAGCCAAGCAATTTAGCGGTAGAAGTGTGCAAAGACCATTACTAGACGATGATGGTAATGTGCTGGTTTGGTCCGGGCAGGAAATCACTGCCGATATTTTGCGTGATTCGGAGAAAGCAGGCAAATTAGATGCTTTGCTTGATGCGATTAAGCATAAAGAGCCTGACATGGCTGAAAATGCGCCTACTATCGAGGACAATGATGTTCAGGCAGAAGTAATAGAAGTAGCAGAAACGATAGAGCCAGAGGCAGTAATTGAGCCTGTAGTTGAAGCAATAACCGAAGAAGCTACCGATACAAAAGAAAGCAATTAAATTGCGATAAATATTTCAAACATAAAGGGAAAACACATCTTTGTGCCGAAATAATAAGTAATATCTTGAGAACAAAGTAGGTGATCAGATGTCACAGATCATGCGTCTGGTAGACTTTCCGGAGGGAGAGTTAGGTGAAATAGTGGATTTGGAGGATAGCGATATTTTTGAGCGCTATGGAGCGCATGTCGGTATGTCCATCGTTATTTTGCATAAGGCAATGGAATTTTTGGTGCAAATAGGCTATAATCAGATTCATTTAGGTCATGAGCAGCTGAAAAAGATTTTTGTGAAGCCGGTGAGCTTTTAGAAGTTAATAAGCAAGACCAAAAAGATTAAAAAAACGACAATTCGTGAGAATTGTCGTTTTTTGTGCGAAAAATTTGCGCTCGGCGGCACACTTCCGTTCGACTCCCAAAATAAAAAAACTCTGCCACCT
>CAYTOM010000147.1:0-4164 GCA_964439335.1 uncultured Peptococcaceae bacterium
TACTCCCAAGCCACACTTTGCTGATGTGTATCCCAAAAATCACTGACGATGATTTCACCGCGATTTTCCGCGCGCAACACATATTCCTCCAAGCGCTTACAAAAAATCTTATCCTCCGGCTCTGCCATATCCTGCTCCCTATGCTAAAAGCAAGACTAATCTCAGCAAAATCGGACGCACCAAAAATTGCAAGACGATTAATGCTACCATCGGCGACCAGTCTAGCGGCGCACGCAAAGACATCGGCAATACTTTACCGGCTACATTAAAAAGTGGGTCTGTCAGGCTATAGATGAAGCTCCAGATCCCGCGCGATGGGTCGTGGGGGATATAGGACAAAAACACCCTCACAATTATCAGCCACACCATGACCTCAATACCTACATTGACACATTCATATAAAAAACCAACCAAATTCTATTTCACTCCCCCAGTTTTTTTGACTGCAAGGTAGCTTCCTCGACAGCAGTCATTAACGCTGCCCTCAGCCCCATTTTTTCTAACGCATATATCCCCCGAATAGTTGTCCCACCGGGAGATGTCACCATATCCTTTAATTCTCCGGGATGCTTACCGGTTTCCAAGACCATCTGCGCGGCGCCTTTCATCGTTTGAGCAGCTAATTTATACGCCGTATCGCGCGCTAGTCCCATCATCACTCCACCATCTGCCAGAGCCTCAATCATCATATACATAAAAGCCGGTGCTGAGCCACTCAGCCCACAGACCGCATCCATCTGATTTTCAGACACTACGGCGACTTCGCCTACTGCTGCTAAAATCTCGCCTACCCAAGCACTGTCTTTAGCGGATAACAATTGATTGCCACAGTACGCACTCATACCCTGCGAAATTTGCGCCGGATTATTGGGCATCACTCGAGCAATCGGCAAATCAGCAAACTTTTCCTCCAATGTAGCAATAGTTACCCCTGCCATAATCGAGATGATAATCGGCTGATTAGCACCTGCTTCGTATTTTATCATTTTTAAATGCTGTGGTTTGACCGCTATGATGACACTTTCACAATTTTGAAAGACTTCTTGGGTATCATTAGCTATCACTATACCCAGCTCATCATGGAGCTTGGTCAATTTATCGGGATTAATATCATACATCATGATATCATCTGCTTTCAAGAGTTCCTTGCTACAGACACCCTTAGCCAAAGCACTAGCCATCATGCCGGCTCCGATGAATCCCAGCTTTTTTAAACTCACTGGAAGTCACCTCGCTGATTATACTTATTAAGCCACGCAAATACCTCTGTACCTACATCTGCACCCTCGGTTGCTCCGGTGATATCCTTGGCAATGTCGATATTAGCCGGTGCAGCTACAATCGTATCGTCAGTGATTTTTTGGATATCTCCGCCGATAGCGTAGATTACTCCACCGATGAAATCCACCAATTTAGCCGCAATTTCCGGCTCACAGCTTTGAATATTTAAAATTACCGCTTTACCCAAAAGCAAATCATCGGCGATATTTTGTGCCTCCTCAAACTGGGTAGGTTCTTTTAAAACTACCTTGGCTGTAGCACTGTCGTCTGTCTTTTTCGGTGCTACAGGTGCTTTTTCGCGTGGTTGCTGCAAGCTCACGACATTATTTTTGGGCATAGCATTATTTGCTCGCGGTGTCGCCGTATTCATGCTAACTATCCTACTATCGTTTTTTACGGCTGTTTCCACCGGTTTTTCCGGAGCCTCCTCGACAGTTTCAACTAAGCCTAATGCGTCTAAAAAATTATGAAACATTCCCATTTTATCCACCTCATCTGTATATTTTGATATCTATCCTGAAAAGCGATTTACACCGCAAATACTGCATGACCTATTCGCACCATATTGCTGCCTTCCTCGACGGCAATTTGATAATCACCGCTCATCCCCATCGATAAATATTTCATCTCGACTTGGGGGATATGGTCAGCTTTTATTTTTTCAAACAATTGATACATCTCCCGAAATAGCGGTCGAGTATCCTCTTTATTTGTAAAATTAGGGGCGATATGCATTAGCCCTACTATCTTAATCCCCGGCAATGTAGCGGCTTTTTTGATAAAATTTTCTGCCTCCAAGGGATCGATACCGTATTTTTGTGCCTCATGGGCGACATTTACCTGCACCAAGCACTCCATCTGCCCACCCAGTTTGACCATTTGCTTGGAAATTTCCTCTGCCAGTTCAATACTATCCAGCGAATGAATCAGCTCGACTTTATCCGCGATATATTTCACCTTGTTTTTTTGCAAATGCCCTATCAGATGCCATTTGATATCCCCGGGTAGCTTATCATATTTCTCTAATAATTCCTGCACTCTGTTTTCGCCAAAAACTGCTTGTCCGCTATCAGCCAGCACCTCGAGCTCTGCTACCTCGTGCAGCTTGGTAACTGCAACCAGCGTGACCTCTGCTGTAGGATCTGGACTTTTTTGCTTAGCTAAATCTATATTATGCCTAATTTCCTGCAAATTTTCCTTGATACTCAATTTTTCATCCTCTTTTCAGCCATTTCAGCTAATGGATATACATGCCTTCCTTGACACGCTGCGCATCGGCGACTATCTCATCGTTTTCGCTCAGTCCCTCAACAATGACATTACCCTCTATATCCATATCTTTAAGCTCTACTGCTTTCCAATAAACAAATCCTTTGCTCAAGGCATACACCCCTGCTTCGCCATTACGATACAAAATCGCCGTCTGGGGCAAGGCTATCTCTTGCTTGACATACTCGCCAAACTGCACCTTTACTACCCGATTGAGATACAAACTATCATGCGCTCCACCGACTTTTAAATCGATAACCGCATTTTCTCCACTTGTACTCAAAGCGGAAATACTGCCACTTGCCGTAAAATCCAGCTCCGGTAACACCACTCGCACTGTAGTAGCCTCGGCTAAATTTTGCGTATAATTATTTTGCGGCAATATACAGACTAATCGCAATCCTTCTATATTATTAATAATTTTGGCACAGGCTTGTCCGTTTGTCGCCTCTAAAGTAGCTTTGCTTTGCTTATTGGCGGTATAAATTTCCTCTAAATTTAAAGCCGTAATTTGTGCTAAATCATCTAAACTTTCATAGCCATCGATTTGATAGGACACCAATCCGGCAAGCGGTGCATAGAAATATTGCGCGTTTCCTATCGCATTGCCCTCGCTGTCGATACTTTGCAAAGCATACACCGCGTAGTTTTTCGCGACACGCTCGCCCTCATTTATCACCGGATTAATTTTACCATTAGCTGTAGCGGTGAGCAAATATTCATCAGCGCAGACAAAGCCATAGCCATCATAAGTGACATATACTTCCTCTGATGGAATAGTAATGGTTTTAATATTATGACTTTGGATATAATTTCCCAGAAAACTTGCCGCCAAAACAATGACTACTATACTTAGGACGATCTCTATAACTTTATCTTTTAATTTTCCTCTCATACTCTCACCCTTGATTTGGCAACTAACTCTGATATAATCTTTCGCAACTTATATTATATAACATAATTAAACTTTTGGCGATAGGAATATACATTTTTTTTTGCTTTTTTTCTTGAAATTTATGTCATTTTAAAATTTTTTTCGTCATTTCCCTCGCCATATTTAGGATATGTAGAAATTCAAGCGGTTTTCCACCGCTTGAATTTTATTTGCGTAACGCCTTTGGTCTTTCTAAAACCTCATTCCAGATAATGCCCTCGACCAAACTTTTTGTATCAGTCTTGAGCTTAAAGCCGGCAGCATCAGGAGTTTGGATATTGCTATCTCCTAAAATCTGTACCTCTAAAGGCTTGCTCTGATACTTATTTTTAATATTGCCGTAGCTACGATTGGTCAAACGGCTTTGCACCGGAGCTTTGTGCTGATGCTCATGCTCGGATTTCTTTACCGGCGTAATCGGAGCCTTGCGTGCTTGCGGAGCAGTTTCGGCGATAATCACCGCAGGCTTCTTTTTCTTCTTTTTCGCAGGCTGACTGCTTGCAGTCTCAGCTTTTTGGGGATTGGTCGGAAAATCAAAAAGCGTAGTTGATTTTCTTTTCGGCTTAGGCTTTTGCTCTATGACCTCTTCAAATGGTGGTAAAGGTTTGCTTGAGCCTTTAGGTCTGGCATCATGCTTTTTCTTAGCCTTTTTGCTCTGGCTTGATGCGTTTAACACTGCA
>CAYTOM010000148.1:0-4151 GCA_964439335.1 uncultured Peptococcaceae bacterium
AAAAGAAATTTTTTTCGAGGGCTGTATGCCGATTGAGACGATGGCGACGAGAGGATTTCAAACTTTACTTTTTGGCCCGATGAAACCTGTCGGACTAACCGACCCTAAAAGTGGCAAGCAGCCCTATGCGGTAGTGCAATTACGCAAGGATAATGCGGAGGGTACGCTTTTAAATATCGTAGGTTTTCAAACCAGAATGAAATGGGGCGCTCAAGAGAGAGTATTACGCTTGATACCGGCTTTGGCTCATGGCGAATTTGTGCGCTTAGGTGTGATGCACCGCAACAGCTTTATCAACGCTCCGGCTAATCTTTTGGCGACTAATCAGCTGAAAAATGATCCGACACTTTTCTTTGCCGGGCAAATTACCGGAGTCGAGGGCTATGTAGAATCGGCGGCGAGTGGTATCGTGAGCGGTATCAATGCGGCACGAGTCTTTCGCGGTGAAAAGGCGGTAGCTTTTCCGATTGATACGGCAATCGGAGGCTTGCTCAATTATATCGCGACCTCGCAGGCAAAGAGCTTTCAGCCGATGAATGTCAATTTTAGCTTAGTGCCACCCTTGGGACAAAAAATCAAGGATAAAAAGCAGAAAAATGCTATGCTCGCTCAAAGAGCTTTAGAGAGCTTAGCTGAATTTAAGCAGACGGAGCTGGATGGCTGATGAGCAATTATACGGATTTGTTGAATGAATATTTAGCCTATATCGAAAAAGAAAAGGGATACTCCATAAATACAGTTAAAAGCTATCGCAGAGATTTGGAAGATTTTGGCGAATTTTTGCAGCAAAACTATGAAAATTTAGAGCTTAATGAGATAACCTATCAGCAAGGGCGCTATTATTTAGCCTATTTGCAGCGCAAAGGGCTAGCTAAAAGCACGATAGCACGCAAAAGCACCGCTATCAGACAATTTTTTGCCTATCTGAAAGAAGATGAGCAAATCGAGGATAATACTTTGACGCTGTTGGCTACACCGAAAAAAGGCAAACGCTTGCCCAAGGTCTTGTCAGAGATAGATTTGGAGAAATTTTTTGACGATTTTTTAAAGGGCGATGATCCGGTGAGCGTGCGCGACAGAGCTTTGTTTGAATTGCTTTATTCCTCGGGAATGCGTGTCAGCGAAGCAGTAGCGCTCAATATCGGCGATGTAGCTAATTTAGACAAAATGCCCGTTTTACGAATTGTGGGTAAAGGGCAAAAAGAGCGCATCGTGCCGGTAGGCTCAAAAGCCAAAGAAGCTATAGAGCGTTATTTGACGCATTCCAGAGCAATTTTAGCAGAAAATAGTGTAGACGAAGAAAATGCCCTCTTTTTAAACCGGCATGGCGGGAGATTGACCGCCAGAGGCGTGGATTATCTATTAGATGAATATTTCAAAAAAGGGGCTTTAAAATATAAAGTGAGCGCCCATGTTTTACGCCATTCGTTTGCGACGCATTTATTGGATAACGGTGCGGATTTGCGAGTGATACAGGAATTATTGGGACATGAGAGCTTATCTACCACACAAGTGTATACAGAGGTTTCAGCAAGTCATTTAAAAGCGGTGTATCATAAATATCATCCGCGAGCATAGGAGGTAAGAAATATGTTTCATGCAACGACAATTGTTGCGGTGAAAATCGGCAACCAAGTAGCAATCGCCGGTGACGGACAGGTCACAATGGGCGAGACGACGATTATGAAGCAGACGGCGAAAAAGGTGCGCCGTTTATTTGGGGGCAAGGTAGTAGCAGGATTTGCCGGCTCAGTATCAGATGCCTTTACTTTGTTTGAACAATTTGAGGCAAATTTGGAGAATTGCCATGGAAATTTGGAAAAAGCCGCCGTAGAATTAGCTAAACAATGGCGTGGAGATCGCGCTATGCAAAAGCTGGAGGCATTACTGATCGTGGCTAATACCGAGAAAATGCTGGTAATAAGCGGTAATGGCGAGGTAATCGAGCCGGATTATGATATTGCGGCGATTGGTTCCGGTGGCAATTATGCTTATGCGGCAGCGCGTGCTTTAAAGGAATCCACCGACATGACTCCGGCGGAAATTGCTAAAAAAGCGATGAATATCGCTGCTGATATATGCGTATATACCAATCATCACATTACTGTCTTAGAATTAGGGGAGGAGGAATAATTATGGAAAATTTAACTCCCAGACAAATCGTAGCAGAATTAGACCGTTATATCATCGGTCAGGACGAAGCGAAAAAAACTGTCGCTGTAGCTTTGCGTAATCGCTATCGCCGTAGTATGCTTAACGACAATTTGCGTAGCGAGGTCACGCCGACCAATATCATCATGATTGGACCTACCGGTGTCGGTAAAACGGAAATAGCCAGACGCTTGGCAAAATTAGTCAAGGCTCCGTTTGTCAAAGTAGAGGCTACTAAATTTACCGAAGTCGGCTATGTCGGGCGTGATGTGGAAAGCATGGTGCGTGATTTAGTCGAGGCGGCTATTCGCATGATTGAAGAGGATAAAACTCTGGGCGTGCGCTCGCAGGCGCAAAAGCTGGCGGAGCAGAGATTGCTGGATATCATGGCACCATTACCGAAAAAGGCTAACAATAATAACCCGCTAGAGATGTTTTTTGGCAAGGATAATGGCAATAAGCAAGTCACCGATAGCGAAATCGCGGATATCAAGGCTCAGCGCGAGATACTTTTGCAAAAATTGCGCAGAATGGAATTAGAAGACGAAATTGTAGAAATAGAGGTCAAGGATACCAATTCGATGAATGATATGCTGGAAAGCATGGGTATGGACGATCCGGCAGGTAATTTTGGGGATATGTTTAGCAATATTATGCCCGGCAAGACTAAAAAACGCAAAGTCACCGTCGAAAAAGCTAAGAAAATCTTGACCGAAGAGGAAGCTGAAAAGCTCGTTGATTTTGAAGATGTCAAGCAAGAGGCAATTAATCTGGCTGAGCAAGAGGGTATCATTTTCTTAGATGAAATAGATAAAATAGCCTCCTCCGGCTCCAGCCATGGTCCTGATGTCTCGCGTGAGGGTGTCCAGAGAGATATTTTACCGATTGTCGAGGGTAGTGTAGTCAAAACTAAATATGGTAATGTCAAGACTGACCATATCCTATTCATCGCTGCCGGTGCTTTTCATGTCTCCAAACCGGAGGATTTAATTCCGGAATTACAAGGGCGTTTTCCGGTCAGAGTTAAATTGGAGAGCTTGAGTGAGCAGGATTTAGAGCGTATCTTGACCGAGCCGGAAAATTCATTAATCAGACAATATACCGCAATGGTGGCAGTAGATGGGATCAATTTAGAATTTACTGCTGATGGTGTGCAAGAAATCGCCAGATTAGCATATATTTTAAATGAGGAAAGTGAAAATATCGGTGCCAGACGCTTGCATACGATGATGGAGCGACTTTTAGGTGAAATTATGTTTGAGGGTGCCGATTTAGAAACCAAAGATGTCGTGATAGATCGTAATTATGTAGCAGAAAAGCTAAATGCGATGACCAAAGGTCAGGATTTAAGTGCATTTATTTTATAATATCTTTTGGAGGGATGTTGAATGGGTAGCTTGTTAGAAAAAACGCGAGAATTAAATAAGCTTTTGCAGCGTAATCATGATTTTTCGATCGATTTTGATGAAATTGCGAATGTTTTGTCAGATGTAATCGAGTGCAGTGCGTTTATCATTAACAAAGAAGGCAAAATATTGGGCGGTTGTTTTGCTGCCGGATTTCGTTGTGAAACAGTAGCGGAAATTATGGCAAATGGTGAGGCACTGGGTACAGTTTATACTGATGATATTTTACATTCCTCGCAGACCAAAGCAAATTTGCCTAATGCCAAAGCACACTGTATTTTTGCCGACGCTGAATGCCCGTATAAAGGACGCATGGTGACTTTGGTGCCGATTCATGCCGGTACAGAGCGTCAGGGTGCCTTGACCTTAGTCAAAGCAGATAGCGATTTTAATGAGGACGATTTAGTTTTAGCCGAGTATGGGGCAACTATTATCGGTACGGAAATTTTGCGTGACCGCACTGAAAAGATTTCTATTGAAGCGCGTAAAAAAGCAGCTGTACAAGTGGCAATAGGGACATTATCCTATTCAGAGCAAGAGGCTATCGAGCATATTTTTGAGGAATTAAATGGTCCCGAGGGCTTATTGGTAGCA
>CAYTOM010000149.1:0-4087 GCA_964439335.1 uncultured Peptococcaceae bacterium
AAAGCCACGCATTGATATTAGTCTTAAACTGTACTAATACTTGCCTGCAATAATCAGTATTAGGTAATAAGGCATACGCATGCCCACCACCGGTATAAATTAAATTAGCCCGTGAAAGACTCAACACATCTAATAATTCGTCCATAATATGCTCTAAGAAAATTTCTAAATATAACGAACGAGCACGCAATGTCTTTAAAGCTCCTTTAGTATCAGTCGTGTAAATAAACTCCTGAATACCGGATAAATCGCAAGAAAACAGCAAAAAAGCATCTTCTGCCATTAACTTTTTCTTTCCCTTTAAGGTTGCGCGCTTAAAATCTATCCTATCTTGCTCTAACAAGTATGAATATAATGCCCCGGCTACAGCCGCAGTAATTTTACTATGATCATATAACGAAATATCTGCTACCTGACTTTGATCTGTACTAGATGGCACATAGCTCATCCAGCCCTCTAAAAGCGAAAGCAAAGAATTAATATATCTGCTATCATATGCTATACTTTTAATTCCGTCCTTTAATCCCTGCCATATTTGATTATAACGATAACTATCGTATAAAGCTTGCGTAGTATTAGGAAAAACTATGCTATTTTCTTGATTGAGAGTGCATGGCTTATAATACAATTTGTCCTGGCAATCATTCATCAAATTATAAATACTATGAAGCGGTGTATTTTCTTGATATCCTCCACGACCATCCTCGGCATCTCGCCTATCAGCTCCTGCTGCAATACTATCCGCCAAACATACTATATAGGCGATGCTACTATTTTCTATACTAGCCCCTTTTAAATCACCCTCATGATGATAACGCACACAATCCAAGATATCTTTTTCTTTAATTATAGGCTTCAACATTTCAAAACCGGCTAATTGGTGAGCGCGGCGATCTAAATTACTGCGCCTGATTACCTTGCCAAAATCATGCAGCAAAGCACCTATATATACTTGCGCTACTTTTTCATCCATATGCTTCCCTACTTTCTATATCATACTTTTTATATTGTTCTTTTATCTGTAACAATCAATAGTTGAAAATAAAATATAGCCCATATAGTATCTCCCTTCAAACTCACTTTTTCTATACAAAACCCTCTTATGTAATTATATTATACTACCTATTATACAAATGTTCAATACTGTTTTGCAGAATTTGTCTTTTTATACAAAACTATCTTGTTAAATGTAAAAAAACAGCCGCGAAATGCGGCTGTCTTGCTATATTCTGAAACAATATTAAACTATCACACCATCAAAAGATTGCTCAACGGCAAAATTACTACTGCCATGACAATCGTCATAAAGACCATCATGATTAAGCCGGAGATATAGCACGCCTTTGCACTGGTGCATGCATGAGCATGAATCATCGCACCAAACGCAGAGCCTGCCGGTGTCAACAAACCGATACCACCGTATACAGTGATAATCAACAATGCTGCCTGCAAATTCAAACCAGGCAACTGCACTGCCATAGCCATTGCAATCGTGATCATGGTAATAGTGGTCGCTACATTGTTAGCAAAGTTAGTAACAACAAAAGTAATCACGCCTAAAGTAAAGATAAATACTACCGGTGGCAATCCCATCAACGGTTGCATCAATATACCAACCATACTGGTAATACCACTTTCAGCACTGGTTACCTGACCGGCTACTATCATTGCCGTTGCTACAACTAAAATCAAATCCCAGTAAAAATATGCCGGAGCAGTTTTATTATTAAGTACAGGTTTGCCATCTACTTGCCAAACCATTGCCAAAGCGATTATAAACAAAATCCAACCATACACACCGAAATTTCTCACTACCAAGCGCCAGCCTTCACTGCCACCCAAGAAAGTGATAGCAATACAACCTAAAATATTAATAACGGTGATAATTAATGCTGCTCTCTGCATCGGAGTCAAAGCACTACTTTCTTTTTGGAATTGGGTAATATCCATCTCTTTTAATTTGTCAGCTTTACAGCCCGGAGTAATAATCATTACCAATATCCAACCCACACAGACTACAACTGTTGCTACTACCATCGTAATTAACCAACCGCCCATATTCAAAGACATACCTGCCTGAGCAGCCATACCTACGGTCATCAAGCACCAGCCGTAAAACGGCAACAAGGACATAACAAAGCAAGTAATCAACATAAAGCCTACCAAAACCATTGCCGGATATAAATCACCCTTTTGATAACCTGCTTGTTTGAACATTTCCTCGTAAACGACAAACATAATCAAAGCGACAACTACCGCATTGACTGCAATCGTCATAACAGCCGGTACGATAATAATAAACGCTGTCAAAAGCCACGGTTTACCCTGGACAAATTTTGCGCCCATTAATTTATTGGAAATCCATTCAGTCAAACGACTTTCCTGGAGCATACCAACCGTAAACATACCCATCAACATCAACATAACAGATTCACTACCAAAAGCCGAAGCCAATGCCTTGCCGCAGTTACCGAAATCTGTTAACCCAAGTGCTACAATACCTAAAATAGATGTCCAGCATAAATTATCCGCATCTACTGTCCAACCATAAATTAAACCGATAAAAATACCTATAATAGCCATACCATATGGAGTGATCGTCCCTACTGGCGGAATAAAACGGAATAAGAACATAAACGCTAATACAATTGCGAAGTGTATATACTTTTTATTAAAGCCTGATTTTACTTCTACACTCATAAAAATATCCTCCTTACATAAATACCGTAAATAATCGGCTTTAAACACTAAAACAAAGCCGATACCTTAGTTCCTATCGATATTAATCGATATTTCTCTACCCTCCTTTTAAAAAATATTTTTAAAAATAATAGCACTTTATCCTATCAGCACTTAAATAACCCCTTCATAATTACCCAAGTGCCATAGTCTCTTTAATACTATGATTTAATTATAACAAATATTATTTGCAATGTGAAATAACTATTTATTTTACTTATAAATGCTTTGTCATATCAAAAAAATATGGCTCGTTTTTGTCGTCACCTCTCATTAACCGTACACTCCCTATATTTCTCCACAAAAATAGGCTGTATCTAACTAAAAAGTTAAATACAGCCCATATCTATATTAATGCACTTATTTTTGCTTTTGGCAATAATTTTTGCCGATATTACATCAATTCCCGCTGAATACTCTCCGGATTTTTCGTCGGATGCTCGCCCGTTACCGAAAATACTGCCCATTCAGCGACATTAGTCGCATGGTCACCGATACGCTCAAAATATTTCGCAATCATCAGCAAATCCAAAGCCTCCTCACCCTCTGTCGGGCGCGCAGCAATCAATTCAATCAAATCATTCTTGATTTCGATAAAATAATTATCTACCACATCATCATAATCAATAACTTCCTGCGCCAATTCCAAATCACGGTCGACATACGCATCGACGCTGTCATTGACCATTTTCATGACCTCTTTGGTAATCTGCGGAATATGCGTCAATGTCTCCGGCAATTTATTATCCATAACTGTGATAATTTCGGCGATATCTGCCGCTTGGTCACCAATACGCTCCAAATCGGTAATCATCTTTAGCGCCGCCGATATTTGTCGCAAATCTCTCGCTACCGGCTGCTGCTGCAATAATATTTTTAAGCACAACGATTCGATATGACGCTCCTTTTGGTCGATATCCACATCCATATTGACCACATCAGCAGCCAATGCCTTATCCCCATTTGTCAGCGCCTCACACGAAAGTGCGATTGCCCTGCGGCACAATTCGCCCATACGAATCAACTCACGATTCATCTCTGCCAACTGCTCATCAAAATGCTTGCGCATTAACCAAACCTCCCTGTGATATAATCCTCTGTCCGTTTATCAGTCGGATCAGAAAACAGTTTTTCCGTCGTATCATACTCCACCAATTCCCCAAGGAGGAAAAATGCCGTATTATCAGATACTCTCAATGCCTGCTGCATATTGTGAGTGACCATGATTATCGTATAATTTTCTTTCAGCTGTTCAGCCAATTCCTCTATCTTTAAAGTCGATATCGGATCCAATGCACTGGTCGGCTCGTCCATCAAGACTACCTTTGGCTCCACTGCCAACGCTCTG